>JALERW010000027.1 GCA_022763925.1 Lachnospiraceae bacterium | reverse complement strand
ATATAGGTTCTCTCGGATGTCTGAAATTCTCTGTTTCCAATCTTCATGCGTTTTCTCCTTTGACGTTCTAATAGCGGATCTCCATGTTCTTCCTTGCGGCTTTCCAGTCACACTGCTTCTGCGCCGTACAGGAAAAGCATGCCCTGGATGCCTTATCCGCCCGGTAAATCACATCGGACAGGGCATTTTTCTCTGCCCGGGAGCGGTCCCGATGTGCCGATATGGCCTCTGTTATTTCTTCGATCTCCCGAGAAACAAAACCGCAGTCCTTTAAAATCCCGGGGGCAATTGCCGAGCTGGCCTCCTCATGCGGGGTGCCGTCCGTATACTGCACATAGCGCCCGCAGTCATGCAGCAGCGCTGCCGCATAAATCATATCCTTAGCAAGCCCCCTGCCTTCCTCCAGGTTCAGAATATAGGCAATCCTGGCCACATCCAGGAAATGCTCCATCTGATGCCGGCAGAAGATCCGGCCGCTTTCACAGTCCTTCACCCGTTTCAGGCAGTCCGCATACCGCGGATGTTTCAAAATCCTGTTCACCCGTTCCATACCGATCTCTTCCTAGCCTTTCACCATCATGAGGAACTGATTGTAAAGCTCCCGGTTCTGCTCAAAAATCCCTCTGGCCGCCCAGGTCACGGTCCTGCTCCCGGGCTTTTTGATTCCCCGCATGGTCATGCACATATGCTCTGCCTCAATCATCACCATGGCGCCCTTCGGTTCCAGGTGCTCCATCAGAGCATCCGCGATCTGTGCCGTCAGCTGCTCCTGAATCTGAGGTCTCTTTGCGAACACCTCCACGGTCCGGGCCAGCTTGCTTAAGCCGACCACCCGGCCGTCCGGGACATAGGCAATATGTGCCTTCCCGTAAAACGGAAGCAGATGATGCTCACAGGTGGAATAAAAGGTGATATCCTTCTCAATGACCATCTCATTGTTCCTGGCCTGAAACGTCTTCTTCAGATGTACGGACGCGTCCTCCTGAAGTCCTCCGTATATCTCCTCATACATTCGGGAAATCCGTTCCGGCGTTTCCTTAAGCCCCTCCCGGTCCGGATCCTCTCCGATTCCTTCCAGAATCAGACGGACTCCCTGTTCTATTTTTTCTCTATCCATGGAAATGCTCCTCACTCTCCTGACATGCAGGCATCCTGAAACTCCCGGTACAGCTCCTTCAGATGTGACAACGACCCGAAGCCGATAATGACAGAATCCTCATCCGCCGCCTCCAGTGCCGCCCGGACAGCCTCCCGGATGCTGTCCATCCTCCGCGTATTCGGCTGAAAGACTAAGACCGCCTCCTTCAGCTTCCCGGCATCCAGAGCCCGGGGATTATCCGGCGTCTGAATGGTAAAGATCCGGTCCGCGAGAGGTGCCGTAAGCTCTGCGATTTTTTTATATTCCTTGTCGGAAAACACACCCATAATAAAAATCTTCTTTTTCCCATCCAGACAGATCCTTATGGACTGTGCCAGGCGCCTTGCGCCATCCTCATTATGCGCACCGTCCAGGATAATCAGCGGTTTTTTACTGATCACGGAAAACCGGCCCGGCCAGCAGGCTGTGGACAGCCCCTCCCGCACAGCTTCTGTACTCACCGGGTATCCTGCCCGGCAGATGGCCTCCAGCACCTCCAGCGCCAGAACGGCATTATCGATCTGATAGGTCCCCGCCTGATGTATCACACAGTTTTTATATACTGTACCCCTTTCCGAGATATAAGTAAAGCTCTGTTTTTCCAGGCCATAGGAGATATCGAAGGCTCTCGTCCGGTCCGCCAGCGTAAGCTCACAGTGTTTTTCCTTCGCAGCCCGGGAAATGACCTCCATAACCTCCGGCGTCTGCTTCAGGCAGACCGCCTGGCAGCCCTCCTTGAATATGCCGGCTTTCTGCTGTGCAATCTCCTCCAGCGAATCTCCCAGGACCCCCATATGATCCATACTGATTGACGTCAATACCGCCGCCTTCGTGGTATCGATCACATTCGTCGCATCCAGAAGTCCTCCAAGTCCGGCCTCCACGACCGCCAGCTCACAGTTTTCCTGCAGAAAATAAAGAAATGCCAGCGCCGTTTCCACCTCAAACACGGTAGGCTGCGGCCTGCCCTTCGCCACAAGCTCCTCACAGGCAGTGCGAACACGCCCGGTGAGCTTTGCCAGAGATTCCCGGTCAATGGGAACTTCATTGACCTGTATTTTTTCTCTGTAGGAAAAAACCGACGGAGAACAGTATCGTCCCACACGATAGCCTCCCCGGGTAAGCACCGAAGAGACAAATGCCAGCACAGATCCCTTCCCGTTGGTCCCCGCAATATGAATAAAGGAAAGCTTCTTCTGCGGATTGCCCAGCAGCTCCAGAAGACTGCGCATGCTCTCCAGACCGAAAACGCTTCCGTATTTTGTTATTCCATCCAGATATGCTCTGGCTTCCCGATAGTCCATTGGTACCTCTTTCTAACGAATATCACATACCTGAAAAATACAGAATTTCAGGTAATAGGATTCATCTGCGCTCATCAGGATCGGATGATCCGGTGCCTGCGTGCGGTACTCTACCTGACGCAGACGCTTATGTACATTCCGGGCGGCTTCCTTTACCGTCTGCACAAAAAGATCCGGAGTCATGAAATGGGAGCAGGAGCAGGTGGCAAGATACCCTCCGTCCTTAACAAGCTTCATGGCCCGAAGATTGATCTCCTTATAGCCCTTTGCCGCATTTTTTACCGAGCTTCTGGACTTTGTAAATGCCGGAGGATCCAGAATCACCACATCGAACTTCTCCTGCTCGGCCTCCAGCCTGGGAAGAAGTTCAAATACATCTTCGCAGATAAAATGCACCCGGTCAGAAAGTCCGTTCAAACGGGCATTTTCCTCTGCCTGGGCCACCCCCAGCTCCGATGCATCCACTCCCAGAACACTTTGGGCACCGGCCAGCCCCGCATTCAGAGCAAAGGAGCCTGTATGGGTAAAGCAATCCAGGACCTTTTTGTCTCTGCAAAGCCGTGCCACCGCTTTCCTGTTATACTTCTGATCCAGAAAAAACCCGGTCTTCTGCCCTTCCTGTACATCCACAAGATAACGGACACCATTTTCCCGGATTTCCACCTTGGTGTCAAAAGGAGCGCCGATAAAGCCCTTGATGCGCTCCATCCCTTCCCGGGTGCGCACTTTGGCATCGCTCCGCTCGTAAATTCCCCGGATCGTAATCCCGTCTTCCTTCAGCACCTTCACCAGAGTATCCAGAAGGAAGGGCTTCAGGCGGTCAATGCCGAGAGC
>JALERW010000014.1 GCA_022763925.1 Lachnospiraceae bacterium | reverse complement strand
ATGATAGCAGCAAGCATATCCAGTTCACTGGCCTGCACATTGGTCACCGCGCCATTATTGGTATTCCCGGCACTTCCGGAGGCTGATCCGCTGTTCCCCGAAGCTGCGGCAGCCTTCGCCTCCTGTGCTTTCTTCTTTTCTGCGGCTTCCTCCTCTTTCTTCGCCTTGGCAATCAGCTCATCCAGGGCACTCTTCTGATCTGCCAGCTTTCCTTCATATTCATTCACCAGCTTCTGAGCCTCGGCGATCTCGCTGCTGTACTGATTAATTTTAGTCCCGGTGGTCTGAACGAGCTGACTGACCTCCTCCTGCTTCTCTGTCACCTGGTCCTGCAGGCTCTCCAGCTCTTCCTTCTCCGTGGTAAGCAATGTTTCCTTCTCTTCGATCAGCTGCTTGGTATTCTGAAATTCCTCCAGCATCCTTCGGTCATAGGTCACCAGCTCCGTGGCATATTCCGCACGGTTTAAAAAATCCCCGAAGCTCTCTGCCTCCAGAAACAGCGTAATATAGTCCATATCCCCGTTCTCATACAGGAACTGGATCCTTTTTTTCATATCTTTATACTGCTTCTCTTCCCTCTGCCTGGCCTCCTCAAGCTCCACGCCGGTCTCGTCCAGCTCTTCCTGCTTCGCCGTCAGCTGATCCTCCAGAGCCGTAAGCTCCTCAGAGAGAACTGCAAACTGATTATTCAGCTCCATCAGATAATTTTCCAGCCTGCTTTTGGCCGCCTCCAGATTTTTCTTCTTCTGGGAGGCATCATCCAGCTGCTCCTTCGTCTCCTCCTGCTGCTCCTTCAGCTTATCGATCTGCTGCTGCGTCTTTTTTGATGTGGCATATCCGGTAAGCGGCATTTCCAGAAAGATCAGGAATGCCAATGCCGGTATGGCAACGTATTTTCTGAACCCTTTTTTTCTCAAATATCTCATATGGTTTCCTTTTTATCTGAGTATTCAACAGGTATCTGGCTTCTATCATACTATAATTCCATTCTTCGCGCAACCAGTGGTGAAATCTTCCTTCCCGGACGCAGAAACGGACCGTCATCCCATTACAGGATGACCGGTCCGTTTCCGTGCCCGATACATATTCCCCTCTTCAAAAGCTCTGCCAGATAGTGCTTCGCCCCCTCCACACTTTCCGGAAGAGAGGCTCCCTTCGCCAGACGGCAGGCAATGGCCGAGGAAAGAATACATCCGGTCCCATGCGTATTGGGATTATCGATCCGCGCTCCCGGGAACACCTGAAGCTTTCCCCCGCTCCAGAGATAATCATCGGGACTGCCCTGAGCATGACCGCCCTTGATAAGGATGGCCGTCCCGCTCTTTGCGGTACCTGCATCAGATGATGCATCCCTTAAATGCTCTTCGATAAGCTTTGCCGCCCGGACAACATCTTCCCTGCTCTGAATGGATATGCCGCTCAGCACCTCCGCCTCCGGAATATTGGGTGTGATCAGCTCAGCCTGAACGAACAGCTCCTTCACCATCCGGTCCCGTGCTGCTTCACTCATCAGCATCTTCCCGCTGGTGGACACCATCACCGGGTCAATGACCACATGTTTCGCACGGTATTTCCGGAGTATTTCCGCCGTCACCGACACCAGCCGGGCAGACGGCAGCATACCGATCTTCACCGCATCCGGATAGATATCGGAGAAAACCGCCTCCAGCTGTTCCGCAAGCGTTCTTTCCGATGTTTCATACACCCTGGAAACGCCCAGTGTATTCTGGACCGTAAGTGCGGTAATAGCCGACATGCCATAAACCCCATGGGCGCTCATGGTCTTTAAATCCGCCTGTATTCCTGCTCCGCCGCTGGGGTCAGAGCCTGCAATGGTCAATACCTGCGCAGGTTTCTCTTCATCCTCCCAGAGCTCGCAATAATCCCGGATATACCGTCCGCACAGCCGTTTGAGCTCCTGCTCATCCTGCGCCGAGTAAGCATCATAAACACCGGTTACAGCGCATCCTGCTTCCACGGCGGTACGGGCCGCATGGAGTGCATCCTCATACACATACATCTGCTCCGGGGCGGTTCCAAGCCGTTCAGCCACTATACGCCAGAATCCGGGGCTGTTTTTGCTGCAGTCAAGCTCGGTGCAGGTGTAAAGCGCATCCAGACAATCCCAGATACCGAGACGCTTCAGCGCATGCTCGATCTGATCCCGCTCAGAGGCCGTGGCTACAGCAATGTACGTTCCCTGCCGGTACAGACGGCGGATATACTCCGCTGCCCCCGGCTTTTCCGGCACCTCATAGTAATAGAAATCCCGGACAATGTCCATGATCTCTTCCATAATGGTTTCCACGCTTTCCGGCCTTTCATAATATTTCTTAAAATAGACAGCCGACTCATGAAGCGTCATGGTCTTGAGTATATCCCACAGGCCCGGGGGCGGTTCTATTCCTTTTTCCCTCAGGTATTTATCTCCCAGAGAATACCAGATCCCCATGGAATCCAGCAGGGTCCCGTCCGCGTCAAACACGGCATAGCGGATATCCTGCATATCTGTTTTCTGTTTCATAAATTATCCTTCCAGCATTTTCTCCGTCTCAGCCCGAAGCGCGCTCGTTGCCCCGGGAATATCCCCGCTTGCAAAAATGGCGGATACCACGGCGACACCATCGATACCGGTGCCCTTTAATTTCTGAATATTGTTTCGTCCAATGCCTCCGATTGCCACAACCGGTATGGAAACGGTTTCACAGATCGCTTTCAGCTGTTCCAGGGAAACTTCGGAGGCATCTGCTTTCGTGGAGGTGGAAAAAACAGCTCCCACACCCAGGTAATCTGCCCCGCCCCGCTCGGCCCGCAAAGCCTGCTCTACCGTCTGGGCCGAAACACCGATGATTTTATCCGGGCCGAGAATCCTTCTGGCACGGGCAAGCTCCATATCACTCTGCCCGATGTGAACACCGTCCGCATCGATATGCGCGGCAAGCTCCACCTCGTCATTTACTACAAACGGGATATGGTATTTTTCCGCCTTTTTCCGCACCCTGCGCGCAAGTGCTTCAAAAGCCTCCGGATTCAGATTTTTTTCCCGGATCTGAAGAAATGTCGTTCCCGCCTGAAGCGTCTCCTCCACCACATCCTCCAGTGTTCTTCCGTTCAGCCACATGGAGTCCGTCACCGCATACAGACGCATCGCTTTTCTTAATTCTTCCTTTGAGAGCTTCATACCCGTTCCACCTTTTTTCCTGCCGCAAGTGTTTCATCATCCATATTGCTCATGGCATCAATGAGCCATGTACGAAGGGAGGATGTTCCCCGTCCTTCCTCTTCTGCCTTCTTTGCTGCGATTTCCCCGCACAGCCCCTCGGCGGCAATGGCGGCAGTCACCGCTTCCACCGGACAGTCTGGATTCGCCGCATAATAGGCTGCAATCACGGCACTTAACATGCAGCCCGTTCCGGTGATTTTAGACATTGCTGCCACGCCGTTTCGTGTAATATACGCCTGATCCTTGTCCGCAATGACATCGATCGCACCTGTGATGGCGATCACCGCACCGGTCCGCGCACTCAGCTCTTTTGCGAAGGCTGCCGCCTCACCGATATTGTCTTCCGTCACCGTATCCGCAGCATCCGCATCCACTCCCTTTGTAGAGCCGCTGCCTGCATATACCGTTTTAATTTCGGAGATGTTTCCCCGGATCACGGAAAACTTCACCTCCTTCAGCAGACGAAAGGTCGTCTCTGTCCGCAGGGCGGAAGCTCCCGCCCCCACCGGATCCAGGATGACCGGATGGCCCAGCTCATTGGCACGCTTTCCGGCAGCGACCATGGACTCTATCGTTCTCACATTCAGCGTTCCGATATTGATCACGGTAGCATTGCAGATGGATGTAATATCTGCAGCCTCCCCGATATCATCTGCCATGATCGGGGAGCCTCCGCAGGCCAGCAGCATATTTGCCACATCATTGACAGTCACATAATTGGTAATGCAGTGCACCAGCGGACACATTTCTCTTACATGCCTGATAATTTCCGTATTCATAATTTTATTCCTCTTTTCTTCCGATGCCTTTCTTTATCTGCAGCTGTGCCCTTTGCCATCAGTCCATGATATCCACGTCTTCGCCGCGAAGGATCTTGTTGATATTTCTCACCGCACACATCTTTCCGCACATGGTACAGGTATCCTCCTTCTCCGGTTTGGACTCGGCCCGGTATCTTCTTGCCTTTTCAGGGTCCATGGCAAGTTCAAACTGCTTCTCCCAGTCCAGCTCTCTTCTGGCCTCGCTCATCTGAAAATCCCAGTCCTTTGCTCCGGGAATCCCCTTGGCAATATCCGCGGCGTGCGCAGCGATCTTGGAGGCCATGATTCCCTCCTTTACATCCTCTACGGTAGGCAGACGAAGATGCTCCGCCGGAGTAACATAACAGAGGAAGGATGCTCCGTAGGTGGCTGCGATGGCGCCTCCGATGGCTGAGGTGATATGGTCATAGCCCGGAGCCACATCGGTCACCAGCGGTCCCAGTACATAGAAAGGTGCCCCCTTACAGATGGTCTGCTGAATTTCCATGTTGGCACGGATCTGATCCAGCGGCATATGACCGGGACCCTCGATCATAACCTGTACATCCTTTTCCCAGGCACGCATGGTCAGCTCTCCTAAAGTTACCAGCTCCTCGATCTGGGAAATATCTCCCGCATCCTCAATGCTGCCCGGACGGCATGCGTCTCCAAGGCTTAAGGTCACATCATACTGGCGGCAGATATCCAGAATCTCATCAAAGCGCTCATAAAAAGGATTCTCCTGTCCGGTGAGCTCCATCCATGCAAAGATAATCGATCCTCCACGGGATACGATATTCGTATGACGCTTGGCTGCCTTGAACCGGCTGGCTGTATTCCGGTTGATTCCGCAGTGAATGGTCATGAAATCCACACCATCCTCCGCGTGCATCCTTACGATATCGATCCACTCATCAGAGGTGATCAGCTTCAGTGCCTTATTGTAATAAACCACAGCGTCATAGATCGGAACCGTTCCGATAATAGCCGGGCATTCACCGGTCAGCTTCCGGCGGAATTTCCGGGTATCTCCGAAAGAGCTGAGATCCATGATGGACTCTGCTCCCATTTTCACAGACTCCATCACCTTCTGAAGCTCCACATCCATATCCATACAGTCCCGGGAGGTTCCCAGATTCACGTTGATCTTTGTTTTCAGTCTGGATCCGATTCCATAAGGCTTCAGACATTTATGATTCTTATTGGCCGGAATGCATACCTGTCCCTTTGCGGTAAGCGCCATCAGTTCCTCGGGCGAAATATGCTCATATTCTGCCACTGCTTTCATTTCCTTTGTGAGAATACCTTTTCTTGCGGCATCCATCTGTGTTGTGTAGTCCATAAGCTCCTCCTTTTTCACATCGTATTCCATTACAAAAAGCCCTCTCCGGTTTCCGGAGAGGGCCCTCTTTTTCAGGAATGGCTTCCTGCCTTATTTCTCTTGGCATCTGCTCCCTACGCCGGCATTATCCGATACAGGTTCTAAGGGTTAAAGACCTTTCGCAGTCTTCTCTCAGCCGAACGTATCCGGCACCCCTGCTTTACAGCTTTATCATATTCCTATTTTCTTCAAATGTCAAAACATATCTTTTGGAATATCTTAAACCGAGGTGATTTTATGACGTATTTGCTTACCGCTTTTATCGGAATATCCGTTAATCTCGATAATTTTCTGATAGGCATCAGCCTCGGCCTGAAGCATCAGCACCTTACCCTTTCCGAAAATCTGGTCATTTCCGCTATCACCGGACTATGCGCGGGGCTGTCCACCCTCACCGTTTCCCTGCTGTCCGGGCATTTTGTGACCGGTGCCAACCTGCTTGGCGGAATTATCATGGTTCTCTCCGGGATATACTGCCTGCTTGCCCCGGATGCCGGATGCTCTGATCTGGTTCCTTCCCAGGCGCTTACCCTCAGGCAGTCCGTTTTCCTTGGCTTTATTCTGTCCATGAACTGCATTCCCCCGGCCTTCAGCGCAGGAATCCTGAAGCTTCCCGCTTCCGGCGTGGGTTTTTTCTGTGCCCTCTTTTCCTTTCTCACCATGTATTCCGGAAATCAGGCAGGTCTTCGGATGACAGACGGAAAAACCCCTTCCTTTCTTGGGCCCGTATCAGCCGTACTGTTAATTCTGATCGGCTGTATGGAGGTTATGATCCGATAAGAGCCGGAATTGACACTTCCCTGCACCTGTCCTAAAATGAAGGAAAAGAATCCAGAACAATGAGAGGGGTTGCAAATGATGCTTGAGGAAAAAGGAAGGAAAAGCAATGAACAGCAATATATGAAAATGACTACGGCTCCCGTCGGAAAACTGATCGCCCGCCTTGCAGTCCCCACCATGATCAGCATGCTGGTAACTGCAGTCTACAATATGGCTGATACGTATTTCGTTTCCCAATTAGGAACAAGTGCCGCCGGAGCTGTTGGCATCGTATTTTCCCTGATGGCACTGATCCAGGCAATAGGCTTTACCCTTGGAATGGGGGCCGGCAGCAATATTTCCCGGCTGCTCGGAGCGCAGAAGGAAGAACGTGCGCAGGAGATTGCCTCTACCGCTTTTTACAGTTCCGTTTTCTTCGGGCTGATCCTGTCCGTTTTGGGCCTGACTCATACCTCCGGACTGATGCGTCTTCTGGGTGCTACCAGAACCATTCTTCCCTATGCGATAGATTATGCCTCTTTTATCCTCATCGGAGCTCCTGTCATGTGCGGTTCCTTTGTGCTCAATAATGTCCTGCGCGCAGAAGGCAGAGCCGCCTTCTCCATGATCGGTATAAGCTTCGGAGGAATTCTGAATATGATTCTGGATCCGATTTTTATTTACAGCTTCCGCCTGGGAATCACAGGTGCGGCGATTGCAACCGTGCTTTCCCAGTTCATCAGCTTTCTGATCCTCCTGTCCTGCTTTTTGCGCCGGAAAACCATCATCCGGCTGGATATCCGCCGAATGGCGAAAGAAGCCGGAACCTATCTGCTGATCATAAAGACCGGTCTTCCGTCTCTCTTCCGACAGGGCCTTGCCAGCATCGCAACCGTTATGCTGAATGTCAATGCCGCAGTATATGGCGATGCCGCAGTCGCCGCCATGTCCATCGTAGGAAAATGCTTCATGCTGATCTTCTCATCCATCATCGGCTTCGGCCAGGGCTTCCAGCCGGTGGTTGGCTACAATTACGGGGCAAAAAAATATGCCCGCGTCCGGGAAGCCTTCCGCTTCTCCCTCACCGTGGGCATCGCAATGCTTTTTGTTCTTTCTGTTGCCGGCTTTCTCCTGGCGCCTCAGATCATGATGCTCTTCCGCAGGGACGATCCGGAGGTCATCGCCATCGGCACTTTTGCCCTGAGAAGCCAGTGTATTTCCCTTGCAGTCATGCCGGTCAGCGTCATGACCAATATGCTGTTCCAGTCCATTGGAAAATACTGGACTGCCACTCTTTTATCCTCCGCGCGCCAGGGCATCTTCTTTCTGCCGCTTATTGCCGTTCTTCCCGAGCTTCTGGGCCTTGCCGGAGTACAGATCACCCAGATGTGTGCGGATTTCCTTACCGTCCTCTGCTGCCTTCCGTTCCTTATCGGCTTCTTCCGGAATCTGAAAGAGCTGGAAGGAGAAAAAGAAACCTGTCCCTGATTTTCAGGAAGGATGAACGTCCGCTTTTAATCGATGTAAATGGGCGGCTCATAGTCCTTGCCCATCATAGCGTGCTTCTCCTCCTGGAATTTGAGGAATTCAGCCTCCACCAGATCCGTCCACTTGTGCTCACTGCTGTCATAGACCTGCACATAGCCGCTGAGCACCGGATGGGTACGCACCGTATTGCTGCTGTATTCCTCTCCCGTCAGCGGATTCACCTCCCCGAGAATCGGTCGTTTCTTCCTGTGCTTCATCAGTGTGGTAACCACTTTGCCCTCCACTGAGGCTGCAACGCCTGTCACCACGGGTGCTTCCACCGCTGCATAGGGCACCGCCCCCGCGGTTCCAAGCTCCTCGCTCACCAGCGTAATCTGCATCGTACAGCCCAGTACCTCGGCAATCAGCCGCATATCCTTTTCCTGAAAATTATCCCTTCCCAGCTGCTGGGTCAGATTCTGCCGGGACATCTTCTTCCCGGTATGCTCCTCTATCAGATCGGCAAGATCCTTTATCGTCATTTTTCGTCTCTTCAGAAGGATCTTTACCTGTTCCGCAAATGTCAAATCCATATCTGTTTCTCACCTTTCATTTCCCGGCTTTTCTTTTATTCTACACAATTTGTCGAAAAATGTAAACAAAATCATTTCTGATTGACAGAAGTCTTTTGGGAGGGTATGGTTAAAGTATCTGATTTTGCCGAAAGGAGGAGGCTCATGGATATTCGACTGATCGCCCTGGACCTTGACGGTACGGTTCTGAATTCGAACGGCGAACTGGATGCGCACACCTGTGACGTCCTCTGCCGGGCTGCACAGAAGGGGATCGTAATCGCAGCAGCCACCGGAAGAGCCTTCTGCGCACTTCCGGACGTCATCCGCCGGATGTCTGCCTTTACCTATGCCATTACCTCCAACGGAACAGGCATTTACCGAATATCAGACGGAGACCGTCTGTATACCAATCCCATGTCCGCTGACAACCTGGATCATCTGCTTTCCCTCCTTAGGGCCTATCCCTGCCCGATGGAGGTCTTCATTGACGGAATTGCCTACGGAGACCGACACTATGTGGAACATCCCCTTTCCTTCGGTATCTCCCGGCGCTCCGCTGATTATGTGCAGGCCACACGGACGCCCCACAATGATATCCCCGCCCTGATCCGGCAGAATTACAGCCGAATCGAAGGCATGGACATTATTGTTACCGACCGGCTCCTGAAAAAAGAAATCCGCTCGAAGGCCGAACGGATTCCTGATCTGTATGTAACTTCTTCTGTTGCCCATTATCTGGAATTTGCCGCAGGAAGCGCCTCTAAGGAAACCGCACTGCGTTTTCTCTGCAGCAGTCTGGGTATCGCCCCGGATCAGCTCATGGCCTGCGGTGACGGAGAAAATGATCTGGAAATGATCTCCCTCGCCGGCCTGGGCATAGCCATGGGAAATGCATGTGAAGCGCTGAAGGCTGCTGCAGATCATATCACGGACAGCAATGATGCCTGCGGCGTCGCGAATGCCATTGAAGCCTTTGTCCTGTCCGGTCAGCGGCCAAACAGCCGCGCCATCGGCTCCACTACCGCCTGAAGGTCACGGATCGCCTCGTTCAGGGATTCGATATCCAAGGCCGAAATTTTTTCCAGAGCTTCCGCCATCCCCTCTTCACTCGTCTGTGCCAGAGAATCCACATGCTCCAGCATGCCGGACAGATCGGCCTGTGCCAGATCGGAAGACACCGTTTCAAGCTCTGTCATTACCGCATTCATCTGTTCCAGTGTATGGAGCACCTGCGGCAGAAGCACCGCCGCGCAGAAAATAACGATCAGCAGCACACATACACATGCCCCTGCGCTGATCTTCGACATGGTATACTGCTTTTTCGCATACCGTTCCTGCCCCGCATTTTCCGACTCAATTTTCCTCATCCACTCGGTCAGTTCCGCCCGGTCAAAGCCCAAAATATCCTTCCTGTCTTTGATTTCCTGTTCTTCCCGCTTTTCTTTGTCTTCCATACTCATCCGCCTCCCCATAGGATCACTGTCTTCATTTCGAAATAAAGTCCCAGCCCCTTCGTGTGCAGGGGCATAATTAATTCTAACGCAGCAGAGCTCTTATGGGAAGCGTATTATGGAAATTCCGGTCTAATCCAGGATCTGTCGGAAAGCCTCCTGAAATTCTTCCTCACTTCCATAAAGGAAAATATCCAGAAGCCGTCTGGAATCGGGCTGTTTTTCAATCCAGTTCAGCAATCTTACCATGTCCGCCTTGGATGACGGATCCAGTGTTTTTATCCATTCAATTAGGTTATGTTCCATTTCTTTCGTTTCCTTTGTAAAAAAATGTGCATTAATTATACTCTAATTTTAGAGTATATGCAATGTCAAATTCTGCCTCTAAAATGAAACTGGAGGCACACGAATGATAACATACGACCCTTTCTGGGAAACGCTAAAGGAAAAACATATCAGCACCTATACGCTGATTACCAAATATAATGTGAGCAGAAACCTCATTCACAAGCTCCGGCACAATGAAAGTGTGACGACCACGACCTTAAATGACCTGTGTAAAATTCTGGACTGTGATTTATCCGATATCACAAAGTATGTTCCGGAAGAACCATTATAAAAGAAGTATTGCATAGCAGCTGATCTACAGTTCACGATGCAGTACTCTTTTTTTTATATACATCCTCTTAAACCTTCTCATAAGCCCCTCCCACAAATTGCAGGAATTGACAAATCCCTTGGGACAGTACAAAATCATATTAAACCAATAGGTATACTGTAATATATTTTTTTCAAACGACCCTTACTATTCAGGCAGAAAGTGAGACAGGATATGCTGAATCAATTTTCCCGAACAGAGCTCCTTTTCGGAAAAGAAGCAATGGATTCTTTGTTCCATGCCAGAGTTGCAGTATTTGGCATTGGCGGCGTCGGCGGATATGTGTGCGAAGCGCTAATCAGAAGTGGCGTGCAATCTTTTGATTTGATAGATGATGACAAAGTATGTCTTACCAATTTGAACAGACAGATTATAGCGACACGAAAAACGATCGGTAAATATAAAGCGGATATGATGAAAGAACGAATGCTTGATATTAATCCCCAGGCAGATATCCGTGTCCATAAATGCTTTTTCCTTCCGGAAAATGCGGACCAGTTCCCGTTTCATGAATACGATTATATTGTAGATGCTGTAGATACCGTGACTGCAAAAATTGCACTGATCATAAAAGCACAGGAAATGAATATCCCTGTCATCAGCGCCATGGGGGCCGGCAACAAACAAAATCCCGGGAGACTGCAGGTCGCAGATATCTACGACACAAAGGTCTGCCCATTGGCACGCGTCATGCGAAGAGAGCTGAAAAAGCGCGGTGTAAAAAAGCTTAAAGTGGTCTATTCGGATGAACCGCCGATCAAACCGGTGGAAGATATGTCCATCAGCTGCCGGACAAATTGTATCTGTCCTCCCGGCGCGCAGCACAAATGTACGGAACGGAGAGATATTCCCGGCAATGCCGCTTTTGTCCCGGCAGCAGCCGGTCTTATGATGGCAGGAGAAATTGTCAGGGATCTGTCTGACTCGGCTCGATCCATTCGAAAGGAGAATTGCATATGACAGCCTCAAATAACACAATGGAAATCACTCCGGAATTACTGGAGAAATATGAGCAGCTAAAAGATTATCTGAGATCTCTGGAAAGTGCTGCAGTCGCATTCTCAAGCGGTGTGGACTCCACCTTTCTCCTGCATGCTTCAAAGGCTGCTCTGGGAAGCAGAATCATTGCAGTTACCGCTGCATCCTGCTCTTTTCCGGCAAGGGTACTGAATGAAGCAAAGAAAAGCTTTCCATGGTAGACAGGGCAGAACAGCTTCTTCTGGACCTCGGATTTCATCAGCTTCGTGTCAGAATTCACGGAACAATTGCACGGATCGAGCTTATTCCTGAAGAATTCCCCCGCTTCATGCAGGAGGAGATCCGCCTGAAGGTCAATGAAGAATTCCGAAAAATCGGATTTAGTTATACAGCGCTGGATATTCTCGGTTATCGGACAGGAAGCATGAACGAAACAATTGTTAAATAAAAAAGAAACCGGAAATCGAATCTTCTTTCTATCTTTTTCTCCGTTTTCATGTTATATTCTAATCAGAAAAATCTGCAGCATGATAACACGATGTGAAAGGAGCTTCTCATGGAAAAAGACCGTGTTCTTTATTTTGATATTCTGAATATTTTTGCCTGTGTCTGCGTGATCTGGCTTCACTGTAATTCTATCCTGTATTCCTACGGTCAGACCCCGCTCTGGTATGTAAGCCTTGTGGTCCAGGTCATCTGTCATTTCGCGGTTCCGGCTTTCTTTATGATCTCGGGCGCAAATCTCATGAACTACCGGGAAAAATATTCCACAAGGACCTTTGCTTGCAAGCGGATCAGCCGCACGCTGATCCCGCTCCTGATCTGGAGTTCCATTGTACTTCTGTATAAATATCGTCTGGGCATTATCCTCCCGGAGGATTTCCAGCATATTGTTTTTCTCTTCCTGACATCCAGCATTGAAACAGTCTACTGGTTTTTCCTTCCGCTGTTTGCCATTTACCTGTGCATACCGGTGCTCTCCCTCATTGCCTCAAAGAAGAACCTGAATTATTTTCTCTACATGGCGCTGATGGGTATTCTTCTTCATTCCATCTGGCCCTTTTTCGCAGAACGCATCAGCCTCGGCTACAGCGAATATATTATTTTCCCCATGGCGGCCGGATTTCTTCCCTATGCCCTGCTGGGCTACTATCTGGCCAATGCCGAAATCCCCCGACCGGTCAGATTCCTGATCTATGCTGTCGGAATTGCCTGTGCCCTGTACATGTACTACGGAACAATTGCACTTTCCGCCCAGAACGGAGGCCTGAAAAAAGATCTGATCGATTATGAATCCTTTGTAAGCTACGGTTACGCTGCCGCGGTATTTCTTCTTTTTAAGAATCTTAATTTCCGTTTTCTGGACCGTCCAAAGCTTCGCCTCCGGATTTTTGTCATTTCCGGTGCCAGCTTCGGCGTATATCTGATTCATATGCTCACCATGGATATCCTGGAGCGCTTCGGCGGCATTGAAACCTATTCTTATGCCTGGCAGCTTCTGGGTCAATTCCCGGTATACCTGATTGCCCTGGCAGTTGTGCTGATCGCGAAGAAGATTCCCGGTATTGGAAAAATTATCTTCCCATAGCATCAGAACATCTAAGATGTACGAGCAGACAGCAAAGCCTGAAATTCCGGATCTTCCCATAAGAACTCCAGATTCTCGCTTTTCTTTAATCCCTCCAGCAGTGTGGGAACAAATTTTTCCATTGTAGGCTCTTTACCCTTTTCCGATTCCGGGATATGCACATCCTGGTACAGCCAGTGATTTCGCCAATTAAAAGGCTCTTTCACAGCCTTCAGTATATCCCTGATCAGCTTCAGGCAGGCCTCCCTGTCTTTTCCTGCCGCCGCTGCCGTAAGCTTCGCAACAGCGCCTGCATATTCCCACCATAATCCATACATTTTCCATGTCTCTGTGATCTGATCTGCCAATCGATCTGCCCGCTTGAGATCCTGCTGTTCCACCGCAATCTCCAGCAATGACATCAGGGTCAGGAACAGCCCGCTGACATCGGACATCAGCTTCTCTTCCAGAAGAGCGGCGGCTTTGGCAGGCTCTTCCCTTTCTCTCCACAGCCTTGCCTGCAGATGCCTTTTATCTTCTGTCCGATCCGGCATCTCATCCAGCAGCATTTGGGCACGGTCGTATTCTTCCCTCTCAAGATATCTGGAAATCAGCATGGTTTTCA
The DNA here is from genome assembly GCA_022763925.1 of Lachnospiraceae bacterium. GTDB lineage: Bacteria > Bacillota > Clostridia > Lachnospirales > Lachnospiraceae > JAGTTR01. The sequence continues at coordinate 2,500 of JALERW010000014.1, read as the reverse complement.
TCTGATTCTGCATCTGAATATCCGTTCCTGCAGCCGCCCTCTCATACAGTTTCTCAATTTCATTTCTGTAATATTCCTGTTTCGGAACGACCCTCAGCATCAGCGCGCCCTCCAGCGTCAGTGCCAGCATTCCAATCAGCCGGTCGCACGCCGGATATTCCCGTATTTTTTCCATGGCCATCTCGAATCCGGCCTCATAGCTCTCCTCCTGAACCCTCTTTACTACCTCATTCCCGATCCTTCCAATCTCCTGCTCCGTTATCTCTTCCCGGAATGCCAGAAGGGTATTCAGATCGGTTTTCAGCAGACGGGCCAGCGGTGCCAGAAGCGTAATATCCGGATACGTGCTGTCATTTTCCCATTTACTCACGGCAGCTGCAGATACGCCCAGATATTCCGCCAGCTGATCCTGTGTCAGATTCTGCTCTTTCCGCCTTGCACGGATAATCTCACCTGTTTTCATATAGAATATTCCTCCATTTTCCGTTTATCAGAAGCTTCTGTACTTTTATTATATGAACATAAGAGCCTTTACACAAGAAAGCAGAAGTTAAGTTACCGGAATAAAAGTCAACCGGCGGTTAAGTTTCATGTTCCTTTTGTTTTCCTGTTTGTCCCATCCATTTCCTGTGCTATAATCATCTTAACACTACAGAAAGGAACGGAACACTTATGAAAAAATGGCTGAATCTCTTACTTTCGGCACTGCTTGTTCTGACACTTACCGCATGCGGCACCGGCACTGCCGACACCGGAGCATCCGCTGATTCTTCCGGTACTTCACAGGCTTCTTCCGATACTTCACAGGAAAGCACCGATGAAACAAAAGCCCCCTCAGATGACAATGCACTCCTGCCGGAAGACGGCACTTATACCTCCAGGGAGGATGTTGCCCTCTACATTCACCAGTACGGCTGCCTTCCCTCCAATTTCATTACAAAAAAGGAAGCGGAAAAGCTGGGCTGGACCGGCGGTTCTCTGGAGCCCTATGCACCGGGCATGTGTATCGGCGGAAGCCGCTTCGGGAATTATGAAGGTCTGCTTCCTGAAAAGGATGGGCGCACGTACACCGAGTGTGATATTGATACTCTGGGTGCCGAAAAACGCGGTGCCAAACGGATCGTATTTTCCAACGACGGCCTGATCTATTACACAGAAGATCATTATGAATCCTTTGAATTACTTTATGGGGAGGTGGATGATGACTGAACTGATACTGAACGGAAAAGAAATCAGAACACAGGAAGAACTTCACCGCTGCTTTGCCAGAACCCTGAATTTTCCGGAATGGTACGGCGGCAATCTGGATGCCCTCTTCGACTGCCTCACGGATATCCGGGAAGATGTAAGGATCACAGTGACAGAAACGGAGCTTTTTAAGGAGCATCTGAACGGATACGCCGAAAAAGTGCTGCGGGTCCTCTCGGATGCCGCAGCAGAAAATTCTCATTTAAGGCTTTTACTTTGACCGACAGGGGCAGCTGCATCATTCATGCACGCTGCCTCTGCTCACAGTCTCCGGCCAGTCTTCTCTATACGATTTTCACTCAAAAAGTCTCCCAGATCAGCGCCTTTTGCCTCATACAGGCCGTGATAGTCACTGCCGCCGGTGCAGAAAAGTCCGTATCGCTGTGCCAGCTCCTGTATATTCTTCCTGTCCTCCCGGCTGTTGGACGGATGATTCTTCTCAATTCCCCAAAGTCCTTCACAGACCAGATCAGGAATAACCGAAAAATTCTGCTGCTGCCCCGGATGAGCCAGAACCGGGATTCCCCCACCGGCTCCCGTACCTGTATCATCACCAGCGTCTTCTGTGCCGGACGCAGGCTCCGCACCCGGTAACGGTCCGTAATAAGCTTTCCAAGCTCCTGAACGGTCATGATGTCTGCGGCTGCAAGAATACGGGTATATTCGTTTCTTTTTTCCTCCATGTCCTGTCGACTCCTTTCCTTCGTTATCCGATGGGCAGAGCATAGCACAGCCGGTTTTGCCGTTCCATAAAATTCATGTAAAGCCTTTGTGAAGGCCCGACACCCCATTTGGAGCATTGCTCCGGATTCTTTTCAAAAAAAATCTCCGTCATTTACAAAATGACAGAGATTTCATTCTCCCGATTCTCAGATATTTCTTTCCTTTGCTTCTTTCAGCACGTCTCCTTCCAGTTCCTCCCCGGAACGCTTAAGATTGCTCTGAAAACGCTCCTCATCGCTGGTCAGCAGTGCTTCAAACAACATGTCATTGAACATCATCTGCGCCGTCCTGGAAGCGACCCATTGACTTTTGCCCCAGACCTCCGGGGTTACAAAGGTATAATCCGTCAGGAGTGCCAGCGCGGAATTTCCGGTTCCGGTAATGCCAACCGTTACCGCTCCGTTTTCTTTTGCAGACCCTACTGCCTCCAGAATCATCTTCGTCTGCCCTGAATGAGAAATGCCTATGACCACATCTCTGCTGCCCAGATGACCCGCACTGATCTTCTGAAAAAAAAGATCATGATAGG
>JALERW010000134.1 GCA_022763925.1 Lachnospiraceae bacterium | reverse complement strand
ATGATACCGATTCCCGGATTCCGTAATATAAACCTGCGCGGGGGAATCGCTGCAGCAGAGCTCACAGGGCCGATATTTCTCTCCGTCCAGATTTCTTCTGGTTTCCAGCGCTGTCCGGTCCGTTGGCGTCACCGATGGATTCAGATAGCTGCATTCCGGATCTGTGTGAATTACACTTCCATTTACGGTCCGGTACACAAAACCGCTTTTTTCCCCCGATCCTCCTCCAAAGCCGGAGCCGTCATAGCCGGTCCAGGCCCGGGCAAAAGCGATACTGTAGGTTTCTATGGTTTTGGAGATCGGAACCGGATACAGGTTCCGAAGCCGGACATCTGCGCGAAGCTTCAGCCACTCATCACCTGCCCGCAGCAAGGATTTTCCGGTTCGGATCCCGGCTCTTCCCGCTTCCACTCCCATCTGTTTCAGATAGCTCTCCGTACAGTCTGCCTGAAGCTGCCCCTGCACATACAGAGTTCCCAGGGCCTCCGCGCCTTCCTCTGCCGCATAGCATTTCGCTGCCATCGTCCGGGCCGTATCGGTCAGGCGGTCCGCAAAATGCTCCTGTACGTGAAGCGCCTGAAAAAAGACAAAGAAGGCCAGAAGAAAAAACAGAAAAAGAGGAAGGACGGCCGCTGTTTCCACAGTAATACTGCCCTTTCCCCTCCTTCTTTTCAGGGCGGTAAACAAAGACATCTTCCTCAGGAAAGAAAGGTTCCTTTCATACCTTACAGAGGGGCAAAACATGGTGAGAGTGCTGTTTTGCGATTGATATTTTTGAAGAGAGTCATGGTTTATGAAATTATAATTTGGAAAATAATGTAATGCAGTTAAATGTGAGAGATTTTTCCATGAGGAAGACATCTTTCTTCACCGCCTTTCATCCTCTGTTTTTCCTGTCATCGGTCTGTCCCGTGAACAGAGGTATTCTCTCTCCTCCGTTCACGGCACATAATAGGAGTAGGTACATTCCGTCCCAAAGCTGCCTCCCGACCAGCCAGATCCCGCAAACAGCGGGTCCAGTCTGCAGTCAAATTCTGCCCTCGCGGCAAAGACACACGAATCCAGGCAGAAGCCGGGGCGATTCTTTGTCAGCCGTATGGTATGCTCCACCATATCCATACAGCGCATGGTCCGCTCAGCGACAGGCTGCAGGGCCAGAAGCAGCCGGATATACCCCTCGTAATCCAGTCCCTCCTCCTTCGGCTGCTCCGTGGGGTGAAAGGAAAAGAGCTCACCGATGGTGCAGGAAAAGGTTTTTTCACTTTTAAAAAAGGGTACCTTTCCTTTACACAGGAGCGTCCGGATATCCGTCAGGCTCTCTTCATAGGCCCAGAGCAGAAGCACCGCCGTTTTCATCAGCTCCGTGAGTACCGGAAATCCCGTCAGGGTACACAGACCGGCTGCCACCGCCTCTGCCTGCAGCTGTCTGTCCCCGGAAGACAGCAGGAAAGCGAAATTGAGTCCAAACCGGATCAGCAGCAGCCGTTCCAGCACCGTCTCCAGATTTTCCCGGTCCGAGGACTTCCCTGCCAGGACATATTCCGTCTGATAGCACAGTCCGGGGCCATCGTCTTCGGACAAAAAGGAAGGAAGCTTTCTCAGAATATACTCATCAAACAGCAGACCGTCTGTACTGCCCATGGACAGCTTATTGTTGAAGCTTCCGAAGCCCGTCTGCCGGCTCCGTCCCCCAAGCAGTTCCTCTGGCCGGACCGCGGCAGAGGATAGCTCCTTTTCCCCCGCGGCGATCCCCAGGATCCCCGCCTCCATATACCGCTTCAGCGTATCTATGGGATTTTCAAACTCCATTTCCGAAAGATCCAATACGGCTGTACAAGGCTTTCCTTCCTTTTGGGTCTTTTCCGCCTGGGCTTCATAGGCCTCTTCGGCCTCCTTTCTCGCAGCTTCCCGCAATTCCTCGATCCGGCCGGACACCTGATCCGCCTGCTCCATCAGAGAAGTCCCCTCCTTCATGCAGGAGCCTGCATCTGAAAGATAGTGTTCTGTTTCCTTTGTCACACCGTCCAGAGCCAAAAAGAGCATCTCCTCCCGGATCCAGGACACCGCCTGGTAAAAGAAAGGCGCCCCCTGCTCATCCGAGGCCAGCAGCACAGCCGTAAGTTTCGTCTGTTCAAGTGCCGTTCCGAGAAAGCCGCCCCCTGCAATGTTCTCTCCTGCATACTCCTTCAGCCTTGCACACAGGACATCCTCCATAAGCTTTCCCTGACCGCAGCCCCCGTCCAGAAAAAACACCTCATACTCCTCAAGCAGATCCCGGTCATATTCCCCGAACAGACTGAACATTCCCAGCTGTGCGCCGGCCAGGCACTGCGCTCTTGCCGCCTGCACCCGGGCACTCTCCAGCAGACCAAAAAGAAGAGACAGCATGGTAAGCAGGATCAGGCTCAGGAAAACGGTAATCTCTCCCCGAAGAAAATACCCGGCGCCGCATACCCTTCCTTCGGAAGCTTCCTTTTGCTTTGCATTCATCAGATGCTTCCGCTTCTCGATGTGATGGTCTTGAAAATACTATTCACCAGATTGGTCAGCTGTTCCTTGAAAATAATCACCAGCCCTATCAGCACCACCAGGATCAGAATCATCTCCACCACGCCAATTCCCCGGTCATCCCGCAGCACACGAACAATTTGTTTCAGCATATCTATCTCCCCATTTCTATCCTATATCCCATTCTGTTTCATAGCTGCCCACTTCAGATCTGAAAGGAGGAAAATGCCGGGTACAACAGGATAACCATCGTCACAAGCAGCATCAGAACCATTGGCACAAGCATTCTGGTTCCCGCCTTCTCCCCTGCTTTTTTGGCACGGCGTTTTCTCTCCTCCAGCGCCTCCCCTGCCTCCTGACCCAGAAGTGTCAGAAGACTCTTATTTCCCTTTTTGACGTTCTGGGCAAGAAGTCCTCCCAGACGCATGTAGGGAAGCAGTCCGCAGCGCCGTCCGAAGCTTTCATAGCATTTGTCCTCCGGCACCGCATTTGCCATTTCATACCAGGCAATGGACAGCTCCTCATACGCATAACGGAAGACTTTGTCCCTTGCCTTTCTTCTTTGATAATCTGCCGTAATCTTTCCGAAAGCGGTTTTGGCTGTAAGTCCGGAACGCAGAAGCACCGTCAGTCTGCTCACAATTTCCGGATAATCGATCAGTAGCTGTTCCCTGCGCTTCTCCACCTCTTTCGTCAGCCTCTCGTCCTGAGCGGCAAACAGAAGGATTCCCCCTGCCAGACACAGCAGCCCCAGAAGCAGCAGCTCCTTTCCCGCTTTTTTCCGAAACCGGATGGCCTGTCCATCCTGATGATCCGGGAGGGCAAAGCCTTCCTCCTCCCTGGTCATACGCTCCAACTGTTTCAGCGTTTCCTGAAGCCGCCGATAGAACATGGCCTCTTCCTCCCGCTTTTTCGGATAGACCCGCACCGTTTTTACAAAGAATGCCTCCCGGTCCTGACAGCTGAGCACTGCCCGGATCTCCACCGGCACTCCGTCCTCCTCCATATAATCCTCGGCGATCTGACCCTGTGCATTCAGGATTTCCGGATGATCCGAAAACCACTGAACCGTCACCTGGCCATCCATCGCCGAATCCGGAAAGGACAGCGGATATTCGATCCGGTCGGCATTTTCATTTTCTCCCAGCATGCCGTGCTCCAGCTCCTTCAGAGCGGCTTCCAGCATAGCCTCTGTCGCTTCGGATGTATACTGCCGTCCGGTGATGGTCAGATTCACCTCTTCTGTTTGCCCGTCTTCTCTTCGGACCTCCCAGGTTTCTCTGTGCTCCTCCCCTGCATATCCCGGCCGCTCCACCCAGAGAACGGTCAGGTCGTTCCTCTGCAGGAATCTGCGGATTCCTCCTGCCGTCACAAGCAGCAGTGCCGCAGCAAGCCCCAGAAGAAGCTTTTTTATCTTTCCCACATGATAGGCCCGAAGCAGCGGCTCCGCCTTCTCTCCGGGATGCAGCAGCAAGAGCTGTTCTTCCTGCATGCGACTCCCAAGAAACAGTCTCCGGTACCAAAGGCTTCCGTAAATTCGCTCCGCTATCCTCGTACCGTATCTTCTCAATCCCTTCTCCATCTGAATTTATTACACCTCGATCCGAAGGATCCTGCTTCCCATATACGCTGATGCCCCGTAAACGGCCAGACAGAGGCTCATCACACAGACACCCGGAAGGTTGTGATACAGGACATCCAGATAGCCCGGCGATCCGGCCCGGATATAGGCAATCATTCCGAAGGGAATCAGGCTCATAATGCTCTGCTCATATTTTTTCCCGGACAGCAGCACCTCGATCTCCCGGTTCACCGCCTCCTTCTCCTCCAGCACACGGACAGACTGCTCCATAATCTCTACCAGATTCCCTCCGGTTCGCTTGGCGGTAAAAAATACCTCTGCCAGACTGGCTGCATCTTCGATTCCGCTTCGGTCCGCCAGCTCCCAAAACAGCTGTTCCACACTCTGATTCATGGACAGCTGAACGATCATGGCCTGAAGCTCCTCCATCATAGCATTATCGTTTCCGTGGATCCTTCGAAGATCCTTAAGCGCCTCATATACTCCATGCTCCACGGAGTAGCCTGCACTTATGGCAGTGCAAAGTGCCCGGATCCCCTCTGTGAATTCTTCCGCATATCGCTGCCTGCGCTTTCGCAGCAGCTCCTTTCTTCTTTCCCGCTCCCACAGGACGATTCCCGGAAGACCTGCGAAAAAAGCCCAGACGGAATCATAAAACAGCCATGCGGCAGCCGCACATATCAGAAGCCACTCCGCCAGCATCCTCAGCCTTTCCCGCTGATCCGGCTGCCGGGAAAACCCTGCGGTTCTCTTACTCCTGCGTTTTCACATAAGCCTCTCCCCCATTTCACAGCAAACCGGCTGCGGCAAGCTTTCCCGTATTCTGAAGGGGATTCTTTCGGATCCATTTCCCCTTTATGTTTCCGTCATACTCCCCTTCCTCCTCAAATGCATACAGCGTCCGGGTACGTATTTCCTCCTCTGCCCCGAGAATCTCCGATATTTCCAGCACCTTCCTGCTTCGGTCCCGAAGCCTGCCCAGATGGACCAGAATATCGATTCCCGAAGCGATCTGGCTTCGGATAGCCTTCATGGGAATGTCCATTCCCATAAGCACCATCGTCTCCATCCGGCTTAACATATCTCTGGTACTGTTGGCATGGCCGGTGCTGATAGAGCCGTCATGACCGGTATTCATGGCCTGCAGAAGATCGATCGCCTCTTCGCCCCGGATTTCACCGATGATCAGCCTGGTTGGCCGCATCCGAAGCGCCGCGCGCACCAGCTGCCGGATGGTGATCTCATTCTCTCCCTCCAGGTTTTTCTCCCGGGCTTCCAGACGGACCAGATTCGGAATTCCCCGGATCTGAAGCTCCGCATTATCTTCGATAAGGATGACCCGCTCTTCCCGGGGAATATACTCTGTCAGTGCATTTAAAAATGTGGTTTTCCCGCTTCCGGTTCCCCCGCTGATAAACAGATTATAGCCGGCGCGCACCAGTCTTTCGAGAAATACAGCGGCCTCTTCGGAGATGGATTCCCATGCAATCAGATCCCTCATCCGGATCGGATCCTTCGGGAACCGGCGGATGGTAACCACCGGCCCGTCCAGCGCGACCGGCGGAACCACCAGATGGACTCTGGAGCCGTCCGGAAGCCTTGCATCCGCCATGGGCGTCCGCGTATTCAGCATCCGGTTGCTGTTCCCGGCAATTCTCTGTACAATATCCTCCACGGTTTCCATTGATGAAAATTCTTTTTCCCATTTGCGGATCCTGCCGGCCTCTTCCACAAAAACGGCAGTTCCAATAATCATGATTTCCGTGATTCCCTCATCATCAATCAGCTCCTGGAGGATGTCCAGACGACGGATCGCATTGAAAAGCGTCCGTGCCTGAAGCTGCTTCTGCTTCAGCGAAAGGAAGTGCTGTCTTCCCTCGGCTCCGAGCACCCGCACTACAGCTTCCGCCACCGCCTCATCATCCGGGTCAGAAAGCAGACGGATCTCCTCTAACACCTGATGCTTCAGCTGGTCTGTCTCCATTCCTGTCCCGCCTTTCTGTTCATCGTATTCTCCGGCTCCCGAAGAACCTCCTTCACATACCGGTACAACTTGCTTTCCTCCGGATTCTTCCCGGAAAGAAAGGGCCAGACATCTTCCTTCGGAGGACAGATTTCCCGGATCCTCTCTCTGCACCGTCCATATCCGCTGCTGTCGCACACCCAGTAAAATTCCCGAAGCTTCGCCTCCGATGCCGGATCCTTCTTTATCGGTATATACACGGCATCGCAGCACTCCAGTATTTGGAACAGCGCATCGGTCGGCGCTCCCAGATCCAGAATCACCGCATCATACACGCCCTCCATGCGAATACTGTTCAGGAAAAGCTCCCAGTGTTCCCATTCCAGTGCCCCATAATCCGCATGCCGCACCCCGGGAGGAATGTAATCCATCTGCCCCAGGGAGCGGACCAGCTCCTGAAGCTTTCGAAAAACGCCGGGCATTCCCTGAAGAAGATACAG
>JALERW010000147.1 GCA_022763925.1 Lachnospiraceae bacterium | reverse complement strand
TTCGGGTGGAACACTCCACCTGCGGGGCACTTGTTGCAAAGGAACGGTATCCGTATGTTGTTGGACTTTTGCTGGGCTTTTGTATTGCGGGACACCACACCGGGCTCCCGGACGCCGGAAGTAAAAAGGACGGGCCGGATGATTCAACTCTATACGGAAGAATGAAGCGCTCATTTGAAGATTTTAGCGCGTATAAGGAAGAACTTTCTATACCGGAAATAAATGAACAGGAGTTTATGCAGTTTTTATTAAAGGACTGCGGGAAAGATATCGGGATGGTGGTGGACAAGTTCGCGTTTCTGACAAGATATGTGTTTTCCTGTCTGGTGGATGCAGATTCAACGAATACCGCAGATTTTTGTAGGGGATATCATCCAAAGCATTTGAAAGCGGATTTTCCGGCCTGCCTGGGGCGGATAAATCATAAGCTGAGGTCCTTCGTCTGTGAGACTGATCTGCAGAAGGCCAGATCACAGATTCAGGAGCAGGTTTATGAGAAGGTAAACGAGAATGCAGAAATATATCTGCTGAATATGCCTACCGGAAGCGGTAAGACCCTCTGCAGTATCAAGTGGGCCCTGGAGAGGGCAATTGCGGGACAAAAGAAACGGATCATATACATTGCTCCTTTTAACAGCATCATTGATCAGACTGCGGATGAGCTGGAAAGGCTTTTTCGGGGATGTGCGGATATTCTGCGGCATCAATCCACTTTTTGCTATGAGGATCAGGATGCTCGCGACGAGGATTACCTGGAGGCCGTGAAAAATGCGGAGGAAAATTGGGATGCGGACATGATCATTACAACCGAGGTTCAGTTTTTTGAATCTATTTATTCCAATAAGAGGGGAAAACTTCGGAAGTTCCACAACATGGCTGACAGTATTCTTATTTTTGATGAGGCACATCTGATGCCGCTCAATTATCTGCAGCCCTGCCTGCAGGCAGTTGCATTTATCACCAGATATCTGAACAGTGAAGCAGTTTTTCTGACCGCAACAATGCCGGATTATCAACAGCTTCTTAGCAGATATGCATTGCCTGACTGCAAGGTGGTGAATCTTGTGGAGGATTATTCGAAGGCATTTTTGTTTAAAAAGTGCGATTATGTATATCTGGGGAAAACAGAAGCAGAAACGCTGCTTTCCAGGGCACTACAATGTCCATCCAGCCTGATTGTTGTAAATAGAAGACAGACTGCAACCGCATTGTTCCATATGGGGTCCGGAAGAAAATATCACCTTTCCACGTATATGACAGTGCTGGACAGAAAACGGGTGATAGATGAAGTAAAAGAGGAACTGAGAAAGCTGGAGGCGGATTACCCTGGTTATGAAAATATTCCGGAGGAGAGGCGGATTATGGTTATTTCAACCTCTCTGATAGAAGCAGGGGTGGATCTGGATTTCTATGCGGTATTTCGCGAGTTATCCGGCCTGGATAATATTCTTCAGGCAGGGGGCCGCTGCAACCGTGAGGGGAGAAGAGCACATGCAGAAACGTATGTTTTTGAACTTTCAGAGGAAGGAAGAAGGAACGTGCCTGACCGCAAAATCAACCTCACCAGAGGATTGATTCGTGGATATGAGGATATATCAGATAAGGAATGCGTCCGGGAATACTATGAACGCTATTATTTTATGAATCAGGACGCGGCAGAGTCACATGTACTATCCGCTGAATGTAAAGATATATCCTGTATTTCGTTTAAATCATATGCGGATCATTTTGAACTGATTGATTCAAGAACCGTATCGGTTGTGGTGAGACAAAATGAGGACTGTGAACAGCTTTTGAATCTATTGAAGTTCACCGGTATAGGTACGGTCAGAAAACTTCAAAAATACACCTGCTCTGTTCAGGTGTGGGAGTTGAATGATCTGATCCGCCAGAATGCGGTAAAAGAAGCTGATAAAGGAGTGTGGTATCTTGCAAATATGGATTATTATGACAGTAATACGGGAATTTCTTTTGAGGCAAAAGATTATCTGATTGAATGAAGGGAGTGATGCAATATGAGTTATGGTTTCAAAATCATGGTAGAAGGAGATTATGCCTGTTTTACCAGGCCCGAGCTGAAGGTAGAACGGGTAAGTTACGACGTGCCTCCGCCTGGAGCATTGGAGGGAATGCTGAAAAGTGTGTACTGGAAGCCGGCAATCCGGTATGTGATTGACAAAATCATCGTATTTCAGCCGATAGATTTTATTAATATACGCAGAAATGAAGTAAAGGATAAAGTATTATACAGTGCAGTGAAAAGCCAGATGGGCAGAAAGGGAGGAGATCCCTGCATTTATACTTCAGAAAGCAGAAGCCAGAGAGCCTCTGTGGTACTTAAAAATGTGAAATATGGAGTAGAGTTTCATTTTGAGCTTACCGGATTGAAAAGTGACAAAGAGGAGGACAGTGAAAACAAGCACTATAACATTATGAAAAGAAGGCTG
>JALERW010000120.1 GCA_022763925.1 Lachnospiraceae bacterium | reverse complement strand
GACGGGCTCCGATCCCTTTTTTAATTAAATCCAATCACCTTCTGCGCCACCTTGTAGGCTGCCACAGAAATCTTCCTTCCGCTCCGTCCCGGAAGATTCATGGTTCTTCCCAGAATTCCCAGCTTGATCTTACGATACAGCTTCGGCGAAGCCTTACGCAGATACTCCCAGAGTTCCTTCTTTTTCTCCAGATTCTCCGGTGTTCCGGATTTCAGCAGAAGCACCGAGGACACCGTCATCATGATATCTACATAATTGATCATGTATTTCTTCAGTTTCGCATTCATCGGCCGGCTCATATAGCTGACCATTTTATCTATCAGTATTTTGGTCACACGGATCTGCTGATCAATCCTTCCGATCATGACCTGTTCATTTACCGACTGATCCTCTCTTCCGATAAAATAGCGGTAAAAATTCACATCCAGATAATACATCTGCTTGACATACGGCAGCGGATCAAACACAAAGATATTGTCCACATAAAAGGTATGCTTCGGCAGCTCCAGACCACAGTCATACAGCATTTTTGTACGGTAAATAACGGAATGCATCAGGATATACTGTCCCTTATGCAAAAACTTTACATTATTCCAGCCAAACACTTCCTCTCTGGGAAAGGCCGTTTTATACCGCATCACCTTTTTTCTGAGAGCGCCCTGCTTCTCATAAACATAATTGCAGATCATCATATCAATAACCTGCTGCTCATGCAGCAGACGCTTCAATGTGCTCAGCACCTTTTCATAAGCTTCCTGATTCACCCAGTCATCACTGTCGACCACCTTGAAATACAGGCCCGTTGCATTGCGCAGTCCGGCGTTCACCGCTTCCCCGTGTCCGCCGTTCTCCTGATGAACGGCCTTGATGATCGTCGGATATTCGGCCGCAAACCGGTCCGCAATGGCTGCGGTCCCATCCCTGGATCCATCATCTACAATAATAATCTCCACATCTTCTCCGCCGGTTAAAAGCGAGCGGATACATTTCTCCATATATGCCTCTGAATTATAACAGGGCACAGTAAATGTCAGCAGTTTCATTTTTCCCCTCCTGGTTATCTTCCGTTCTGATATCATCAGTCTTCTGCAAGGATATGCTCTGCCAGCTTCAGCGCCCTGTCCGTCATGGCATCAATATTATAATACCTGTACTCTGCCAGACGCCCCAGCAGATAGAAATGATCCATTCCCTTCAGGAGATCCCTGTATCGATCATAAAGACTCCTGTTTTCCTCATTCATAATGGCATAATAAGGGATCTGACCCTTCTTTCCTGTATATGCCACCGGATACTCCCTGACAATCGTGGTCCCCTCACAGCGCTGTCCGGTCAGATGCTTAAACTCGGTAATCCTTGTATAATCCTCGCTCACGGTATAATTCACAACACCGTGTCCCTGAAAATCCCTGCAGTCATAATGTTCAAACACAAAATCCAGAGAGCGGTACGGAAGCCTTCCGTAGCAGCAGTCAAACAGCTCATCCAGCGGGCCGGTATAAATCACATTGCCCCGGAATTCTTCTCCGTCAAAAAACACCTTTCCGTCGTGAAGCTTCAGAACCTCCCCCGCATCCGTATTCAGCATCAGCGAAATCCCCTCATGATCCAGCATCCGCTGGAACATGGGCGTAAAGCCATCCTTCGGCACCCCCTGATACTTGTCCTGAAAATACCGGTTGTCTCTGGATATCACCACAGGAACCCGGCCGGTCACTTCCGGATCAATCTCTTCCGGAGTCTGTCCCCATTGTTTCATTGTATAGTGAAGGAAAATATTCTCATACACATAATCCGCAATCTTCCGGATCTCCTCCTCTTCATGCTGCCTCAGCTTCAGAATCGGCACACGACTCCCCTCACCAAATGCATTCTTCAGAAGCTTCTCCAGACGTGCTGCCGTTTCCTCATCGTATACCTCATAAAGTGTATTCAGATTAAAGGGAACCGGAATCAGCTTTCCGTAAACGTTCGCTACCACTTCATGTCCAAAATCATACCAGTCCGTAAATCTGGAAAGATAGCTGCGGACGTGTTCCAGCCCGGTATGAAAAATATGAGGTCCGTACGCATGCACCAGAACGCCAAAGGCGTCCTTCTCATCATAGCAGTTCCCCCCCACATGATTTCTTTTCTCCAGAACAAGAACCTTCTGGCTTCCCCTCTCGGCCAGCTGCCTCGCAGTCACCGCACCGGCAATTCCCGCTCCTATTACAATACTGTCAAACATGAGGTGCCTCCTCTTTCATTCTCTCCAATATATTTCTTCTATTATATATGTTTTTATCTTTACTGCCAATCTTTTTTTCCTCTATTTGGGAATCTGCCGCGCCTCATATCCCAGCTTCATATCCAGATAGCTGGTGTAGGCATGGAAGGCGGTCGGAATCGGATATTTATCTTCTGTCTCTTTTGGATCCACAAGCAGAAGACCGGGGCCTGGGGATTCCTCCAGCTCCTCTGTCCGGATAACATATCCCTTCATTCTCCATTCCACATGGCTGAAAATATGCTTTGCCTCCGCAAGCGGGAGGATACGAATGGGCGAGAATCCCAGCTTTTTCACATAGGAAACCGCCTCCTCCTGAGAGTAAAATCCCAGTTCATTCGGAAGCTCATATAAGCCGGCCAGAAGCCCCCTGGAGGGCCGCTTTCCTATGGCTGTCTTTTCCCCGCAGCGAATGACAAATACCGTCCGCTCCTCCACCTTTCTTGGTTTTTTTGCCGCCTTTTTCGGATATTCCAGCACACGGCCCAGTTCCCGGGCACAGCACATAAAGGCCAACGGACACTCCTCACATTTTGCCATCCCGTTCGGGACACAGACCGTTGCCCCCAGCTCCATCAGTGCCTGATTAAATTCTCCCGGCCGATCCCCGGGTATAATCTCCCGGAATTCCTGTTCTGCCCTGGCTTTCACCGACTGCTTCAGCACATCCTCCTCTTTAAGAAACAGCCGGGCCCAGACACGCAGTACATTCCCGTCTACAGCCGGTACCGGAACGCCGTATGCAATGGATGCCACTGCTCCGGCCGTATAGGAACCGATCCCGGGCAGCTTCAGAAGAAGGCTGTAATCTGCCGGCATCTGCCCGCCATAGTCTTCCATGACGGTCCGGGCCGTTTTCTTCAGATTTCTGGCGCGATTATAATAGCCCAGTCCTTCCCAAAGCTTCATCAGCCGGTCATCCTCCACCTGTGAAAGGCTCTCCATATCCGGCAGTGCTGCCAGAAAACGCTCAAAATAAGGCTTTACTGCTTCCACCCTGGTCTGCTGCAGCATAATTTCCGATATCCATACACGATAAGCCGTGGGTTCCTCTCGCCACGGCAGGATCCGTGCATGTCCGCGAAACCAGTTCACAAGTGGAAGCACCATGTCCCTCATCGAGTAATTTCCGGTATCGAAAAGTACCGGGATCTCCTGATCTGCCTTCAAATAATCCTCTCCCGCCACACAGTCATAGGCCCGGACCTCTACCCCGGCCTTATGAGCCATTCGCAGTACCTCGGCAAATTCCGGCTGGGCATCCGCATTGGCGCAGAGTGCATGCACGCCTTTCATCTGAATGACAAAGCAGAGCATGGCCCGGTATCCATCTTTCCTGCATTCCATCAGTTCCCGCATATGGCGCACCCCTCGCTGGGTAGGCGCATCCGGGAACTTTGCCAATCCCTCTTCTTCCAGAGTCACGCCCTTTACTTCTATAAAAAAATCTCCCTCTGTCGTCTCCACGAAAAAATCAAATCTGGAATTTTTATAACGGGTCTCCGGGCGGATGCATGTTACCCCCGGGAGCAGCCGTCCTTCCTCCAAAAGCTCCCGAACGATCTGGTTCGGAGCCTGAGAATCCATGTTTACGATCTGATCCTTCTTTCGAACACCGATCAGATCATATCCGGTCTTTCGGTCCGGATTATCGCTTTTCTGTATGTACACCTCCGCCCCCGGAATCAGAAGTTCCCGGCAGCGCCCGGTATTTTTCACATGGCAGATCCATTCTTCACCGTCTTTCTCCACCTCTGCCACAAAACGATTCGGCCGGTTCCGGAAAACCGCCTGTTCCATCCGTTCGTAATACATCCTGTATGTCCTTTCCTGCTTCCCTCTTTTACAGAGTTTTGTGCTTTTTATTATACCATTTTACCGGCCATTCCTGCCACTGTTTTTCTTTTCCTGCCAATTCTTCCTCCGCCCGTTGCCCAGCGGCTGAAAATAAGGTATACTGAACTATACAAAAAGAGGAAATACAGTACAGAAAATAACAGAAGGCAGGTACAGCATTATGACAGACGGTATCATCTTTGATCTTGACGGAACATTCTGGGATACGACAGAAGTTGTCTCCCGGGCATGGAATGAAATCCTGGAAAAACGTCCGGATGTAACGTTTCGGGCCACTCCAAAGAGGCTGAAGCAGCTGTTCGGCAGACCACTTCCGGTCATCGCCGAAATAATCTTTCCGGAGCTTTCCAGAGAAAAACAGCTCAGGCTGATGGATGAATGCTGTAAAAACGAGCATCTGTTTCTTCACCGCACACCCGGAACCCTTTTCCCGGATGTGGAAGCCACTTTAAAAATACTGAGCAAAGCATATCCTCTGTTTATTGTCAGCAACTGTGAAGCGGGATATATTGAAGTTTTTCTTGAGTCAACCGGCTTCGGAAAATATTTCACGGATCACGAGTGCCCCGGCAATACCGGAAAATATAAAGCGGAAAACATCCTCCTGGTAAAAGAACGCAATCACCTTTCATCCCCCGTATATGTGGGAGATACCCAGGGAGATGCCGATGCAAGCCAAAAAGCCAACGTACCGTTCATCTATGCCGCCTACGGCTTCGGCGATGTTTCAACCTATACAGCAAAGCTGTCCGCTTTCAGTGAGCTTCCGTCCGTTCTCAAAGAGCTGAATGCCGGCGAAGTATATGCAAAAACACAGGGAGGAAATTGATCATGGCAGAATTTCATGTATTCGACCCGAAAACCTGGGAACGTGCGGAGCACTTCCGCTACTATATGGATTTTATCAAAACCAGATACAACCTGAACGTGAACATTGATATTACCGGATTTCTTACTGCTCTGAAGGAACAGAAGCTGAAATTCTTTCCTTCCATGCTTTATGTTGTTATGCGCACGGTCAATGACACAAAGGAATTCCGCACCTGTCTGAACCCGGAAGGCCAACCCGGTTACTGGGATTACTGTATCCCATCCTATACCGTATTCCATCCGGATGACAAAACCTTTTCCGATATATGGAGTGAATATTCTCCGGACTTTTCTACCTTTTATCAGCAGGTGGTATCAGACATAACAACCTACGGGAATAATAAGGGTGTAAAAGGCCGGGCCGGACGCCCGGATAATTTTACTCCGGTTTCCAGCCTGCCATGGCTGTCCTTTTCCGGCCACGGCTGCGATACCTTTTCCGATTCCAGAATGATCCTTCCGATCATCCTCTTCGGAAAATATTTTAAACAGGGCAAAAGGATCCTGCTTCCTTTCTCCATCTCTGTCAATCACGCAGCCGCAGACGGATACCACAGCGCAAAATTTTTAAACGATATTCAGAAGCTCTGCGATGAATATGATACCTTTCTGTAATAATTAATGTCGGCAGAGTCAATTGTTAACTTATTTTTAATTTAAGGTTGACAATCAAGATGCAGCTTATTATACTGCATGGTAAGACGTCTGAAATTATTATCATGCAATGAAAGGAGTTTCTCATGGAAACAACCAAAAAAAATAAGACCTATCTTCTGGTCTGCGCTGCTTTAATGGCTGCCGTATTATGTATTCTGGCTCCGCTGTCTCTTCCGATCGGGCCGGTACCCATTTCTCTTGCAACCCTCGTGGTCTATCTCATGACCTATGTTTTAGGCAGCCGCATGGCTACCGTGAGCTGCCTTGTATATCTTCTGATCGGTCTTGCCGGCCTTCCGGTATTCTCCGGTTTTTCCGGCGGTCCTTCCAAACTGTTCGGTCCTACAGGAGGATACCTGATCGGATATCTCTTTTCGGCCTTTATCGGAGGGCTTTTTATTGAAAAATTCCCCCGGCGCATTCCTTTACACATTCTCGGTCTGGTGCTGGGCACCGCCGCACTCTATTTCGTAGGCACCTTCTGGCTGGCCTTCCAGCTTCAGCTCAGTGCATCTGCCGCACTTGCCGCAGGCGTTCTTCCTTTTCTTTTGGGAGATGCTTTAAAGATCGCAGTCGCGGTACTGATCGGCCCGGTCATTCGAAACCGTCTGACAGAAACCGGACTGCTGGCCGGCTGATCTACTGAAACAGCCCAAGAACATTATCATAGAATATCTGCTTCTGTGCTTCCTCTTTAAGCCCGCAGGTCAGAACCTTCTGTATTTCCACCGACGGATGATGGAAGGGGAAATCCGTTCCGAACATGATCCGGTTCTTTCCCACTTCCTCATACGCCTGTCGGATCTTCACTCCCATCGGCATTCCGGACATTTCCAGATAAATATTCGGATACCGTTTTGCCATTTTCAGTGCAGCATCAATATATACTCCGTGTCCATGCCCCATATGAATCATAACGACCTTCACCTGCGGGAAACGCTCCGCAAGAAACGCAATGCTCCACGGAAGCGAATAGGGCGGATGACCGGAATGAATAAAGACCGGAATCCGGCGTTTTTCTGCTTCTTCCATAACCGGATCCACCACCGTATCATCTGCCACAAACGCATGACGGAGCGGATTCAGCTTAATTCCCTGAAACCCTTTTCCATCCACATAATATTCGATTTTCCTTCGGCATTCATCGGCTCCTTCCATAGGATTGATATATACCAGAGGGAGAAAACGGTCCGGATATTTCTCGCAGGCATCTGCGACCCTGTCATTCTCCGTATGATCCCTGGCACAGAGCACGGTCTTCTCCACCTCAAATTCATCCATAAGCCCGACCAGAACCTCCGGAGTGCTCTCCACTCCTGCCCAGCCGCCGAAATTTCCGATATGCGCATGCGCGTCAATTTTCTTCAATGTCCGTTCCTCCTCACATCTGCCTTAAGCGTCCCATAACCTTTGAAGACTCCAGAATCGAGATCACCACTGCTGCGATAATAATTCCGATCGTTGTCTGCGCCGTAATAGTAGGCGTTGTCGCAAGCGCCGCAGCCGTACCGAGCATAACGACCTTCACAGCCGTATATCCGATAATCTGGCAGATACCGCCGACCACCGCGCCGATGAGCCAGTTGCCCTTCCGCTCCGGAAGCACCTTCTCCACGATCGTTCCCATAACAAACGCCATGATGCCTTTAATGATAAAGGTAGGCACAACCCATACAAAAAAGCCGCCCAGAAGATCGGACAAAGCAGCCCCCACAGCCGCTGCCGCCGTCCCGTGCTTTCTTCCGAGTACCATGACACCGATGAAAATACAGCAGTCGCCAAGATGTGTATAGCCTCCGGTTATCACATTCGGAATTTTAAAGGTAAAGGTACATACAAAAATAATTGCCGCCATCATGGCAGTCTTCGTCAGCTGTTTCATTGACTGGTCCATTTTTCAACACTCCTCTGTCATTTGCATTCTTTTTTGTTTTTCCCAATATACAACAGAAGTGGCTCTTAAAAAAGAGCCACTTTTTGTGTTTTTATTCAGACCAGTCAAATTTTCTTTACGCTTCTTTTGTTTCCAGCAGTTTTTCCACGCTGACCAGCTTCACACAAAGTGCAAACAGCTTCGCTGCCTCTGTCATCTCTTCCAGAGTCGGGAAAGACGGAGCGATACGGATATTGCTGTCCTTCGGGTCCAGCCCATATGGGAATGTGGCTCCTGCCTTGGTCATCACGACTCCTGCATCCTTGCATTTTGCCACAATTGCTTTTGCACAGCCCTCCATCGCATCAAAGGAAATAAAATAACCGCCCATGGGCTTCGTCCAGGAACCGATTCCCAGGCCACCCAGCTCTTCCTCGAGAATATTGATCACTGCCTCAAATTTCGGGCGCATAATATCTGCATGCTTTCTCATATGCTCCCTCATGCCGTTAATATCCTTAAAGAACCTCGCATGCCGCAGCTGATTTACCTTATCATGGCCGATGGTCTGAATCGTCATCTGCTTCCTGATATCCACCAGATTGGCCTCCGAAGCGGCAATTGCAGCCACACCGGAACCCGGGAAGGAGATCTTGGAGGTAGAAGAAAATTTATAAACCATATCCGGATTACCGGCCTTTTCGCATGCAGCCAGTATCTCCACCAGCTCCGCCTGATTCTCATCATACAGATGATGGATTCCATATGCATTGTCCCAGTAAATGCGGAAATCCTTCGCTGCAGGCTTCAGATTTGCAAATCGCAGTACGGTCTCATCCGAATAGGAATAGCCCTGAGGATTGGAATATTTCGGAACACACCAGATTCCCTTCACTGCTTCATCCTCAGCCACCAGCTTCTCCACCATATCCATATCCGGCCCGTTCTCCGTCATGGGAACATTGATCATCTCGATTCCAAAATACTCTGTAATTGCGAAATGGCGGTCATAGCCCGGTACCGGACAAAGGAACTTCACCTTATCCAGCTTGCACCAGGGGGTACTTCCCATTACGCCGTGCGTCATGGAACGGGCAACGGTATCATACATGACATTCAGACTGGAATTTCCGTAAATAATAATATTATCGATCGGCACCTCCATCATATCGCTCAGAAGACGCTTTGCCTCCACAATACCATCCAGAATGCCGTAATTTCTGCAGTCCACTCCCTGCTCACATTTCAGATCACTGTCACTGGTCAGCACGTCCATCATTCCCATGGAAATATCCAGCTGAGCTGCGGACGGCTTTCCTCTGGACATATCCAGCTTCAGCCCTCTTCCCTGTGCTTCCCTGTACTGTGCTTCGAGCCCGGTTTTTAACTGCAGCAGCTCTTCCCTCGTCATATCCTTGTACCCTGCCATACGTTACCTCCTGTAATCCTGATTATTTTATCTGTTTTGAATTTCGTAATACCCCAACCTGCATTTTTGCCACACAGTTACATGATATTCTAGTATATTTTTGCGTTTTTTGCAATACCGCAGTGACGTTTATGCTTTTTTTACAAAAATTTTGCGCATACTACCATACAGATCCGTACAGAAGGAGGTCCCCATGAAAACCAAATATTCCCTGCGGCTTTTTCTTACATCGGAACTGCTGCTCTATTTTCTCATTCTTGTCACGGTATTTTTTCCATCCGCATGTTCCCCACTGTGCGGCTCCGTGCTTCGATACATCAGCGTCCTTCTCTGTCCTTCGCTTGGCTTCTTTTTCTATCTTTCGGACCGGAACCCTTTTTCCCAAAAGCTGCTGCTTGCTCTTACAGTCTCCTGCGCGGCCGATTACATCCTGATTTTCACACGGGCCTATACCGCAGGGGTTCTTCTGTTCTGCACCGTCCAGCTTTTTTACCGTCAGGCACTTTTCTCATCCGATACCGGCGTCTTAAAGCCAACCCTTCCGCCGTTTGTCCCTCTTTTTTTGCTTCCGGCAGATTATGTTTTTCCGGATCGCCTTCTTCTGCCAGCTGCCGGCCTGTACCTTCTCCTGAGTCTTGCCAACCAAAAGACTGCATTCCGAAAACATTCAAAAAGACTGTATTCTGCCTCAGAAAGCCTCCGTCCTGACAGGCAGCGCTGCCTGTCCCGGGGCCTATTTCTTTTGCTGCTCTGTGATATCCATGTGGGACTTTCCTGGCTGTTTCCCCATATTTCGCTCTTTTCTTCCGGCATCTGGCTTTTTTACCAGCCTTCCCTTGTTCTGGTCGTCTCTGCCATGCTTTAACAAAATACAATGATTTCCTCCGGAGTCGTCTGGGCCGGAATACTTCGGGTGGTTATTCCATACAATACCAGGAGCAGCATACCCGCCGGATCCCCATAAAAGTTCTGTCCATTGGTCATGGATACCCTCGTATCCGGACCGATATTCAGCTTCAGTTCTCCATCCATACTCTTAAGATTCCGGTCAAAATAATCCAGCTTCATATTATATCTGTGATCATCCACTGCAACAGCAAGCGGACGGTATCTGGGCGGAAAGCTTAAAACCATCGGCGCATATACATCATAAAAGCCAATGACCGGCATTCCTATCTCAATCCGCGCCTGATTCAGAAAATAGGTGTCCGGAGCAATCAGAAATTCCGCCAGGCTTCCCTCTTCATTTTCTATCCGGTAAAGCAGCAGACAGCGATTTTCCTCACTGCCGGCCATCCGTATATCCGTCACAGTTCCCCGAAAGGAAGAAAATGATGCTTTTTTCATTCATAACCTCCTGTTTGTTCCCCGGCTGCGCAGCTTCCGTGCGCAGGGCTACCCTACAACATATGCAGTTTCAGGAAAATCATGCATGTTTCGTTATCAAGAAGCTTACGGAAGTACTCCTTCCAGGTCAAATGGAGGAATAAAGCTCTCTTTCGCAGTTTCCCCCTCCTGAATAAAACCATTCTCCACTCCAAGCTCTATGGCATAATCCACCAGTGCATCATACTCCTTTGGCGGAAGCCCGGATGCAAGCTCCGGAAAACGCCTGCCGATTCCCGGCATCGGAGTATACTGATTCATGATGCTGATGTATATGGTATCTCCATAGGTTTCATAAAGATATTTCAGAATCTGCCGGGAATCCTCCATGCAGCCCGGCAGAGCCAGATGCCGGACGATCACTCCCCGCTGCATCATGCCTCGCTTGTCAAACACCGGACGTTTCGTCTGGCGTACCATTTCCTTTATCGCTGCCTTGGCATAAAGGGCATAATCCGGAGCATCACAATACCTGGAAGCAATATGTCTGCTCATAAATTTAAAATCCGGCAGATAAATATCCACAAGGCCTTCCATCTGCTTTAACGTCTCAGCATATTCATAGCTTCCTGTATTGTACACAACCGGAACGGTCAGCTTCTGATCCCTGGCGAGGCAAAGCGCTCTGGCGATCTGCGGCACATAATGTCCCGGTGTTACCAGATTAATATTGTTGGCGCCCTTTTCCTGAAGCTCCAGAAAGATCTGGGCAAGTCTGTCGGCAGAAATATCGACACCGGCCCGGCCTCCGGAAATATCCCGGTTCTGACAGAACACACAGCCCAGAGAACACCCGGAAAAAAATACCGTTCCCGAGCCTTCCTCCCCCGATATACATGGTTCCTCCCACATATGAAGCGCTGCCCTTGCCACCCGGATTTTCCATGATACGCCGCATTTTCCGTTTGTTTTGGAGGTTTCTGCTGTTTTTCCTTCCGGATTTCTGTCTGCCCCGCAGTTTCTCGGGCAGAGCCGGCAGCCTTTCTTATCAGGCATTTTTCTCACCTTTCCGTTGAACAGTCTGAAAACAGGGTCATATCGTACCGAGCGCAACAAACATGATACAGGACAGCACACTCCAGATGGATGCGAGCAGCATCACAGCCCGTCCAGGCCAGGAAGACCCATCGGCTTTTCCCGACAGGACCTGTCCCTTCCCCGCATCCGGAAGAAGCGCCAGGAAAAAAAGTCCCACCAGAAGCACCGGTATAATATATCTCACATTCATAGTGCAGATATGCGGATACTGTATACAGAACTGAAAATAGGAGACCATAAACGTCACCAACATCAGCATAAAGAACACCTTTTCCACTGTATACTCTTTTCGGTATTTTGTTATGCCCAAAAGAA
>JALERW010000109.1 GCA_022763925.1 Lachnospiraceae bacterium | reverse complement strand
CGGTTCCTGTCGGGGTACTTCTGAATAACCTGTACCAGATGGGGGCCTTTAACGGAATTCTTTCCAATATCATGGAGATCGGACGGGATATTAACCGGTTCCGGAAGCTCTGATAACAGGAGGGATACGGTACTTTGCGGGGGAAAACGGTGAAAGATGTATTGATTGTAGAAGATCAGCGTATGATGCGGGAAAGCATGGAAAATTATATCCGTCAGAGCGGAAGATACCGTCTTGCGGCATCCATTGCCAATGCGGGGCTGGCGGAAAGCTGCTGTGAGCGTCAGCCAGTGGACCTGGTGCTTATGGATGTATGTACGGAAAATGATGAGAGCGGCTTTGAGGCAACCAGAAAAATTAAAGCGCGTTTTCCGAACATACGGGTCATCATTGTCACCTCCATGCTGGATTGTGGCTATCTTTCCCGGGCGAGAGAGGTAAACGCAGACAGTATCTGGTTTAAGGATGCAAGCCAGGAGGAACTGATGAATGTGGTGGATCGGACCATGAACGGGGAATCGGTTTATCCGGACCGGACGCCTCAGGTACAGCTGGGATATGCAGGAAGCTATGAGTTCTCAGAGGCAGAGCTTCGTGTCCTTCGCCTGCTGGTGGAGGGGATGACATACCGTCAGATGGCAGAAGCGCTGGGAGTAAGCGCAGATACGGTAAAAGCGCATGTCAGCAGCATGCTTTCCAAAACCGGCTTTACTTCCAAGACGAAGCTGGCGGCGGTGGTGATCAGTAAAAAGCTGATTGTCAACGGATTTTGACAGTTGAAGAAAAAGAAACAGCGGATGAAGAAAATCATGATCCGGCCGAAGGGATTCGGCCGGATTTTTTTTTTGCCTGGCAGCTACCCATTCGGGTAATGTGCTTTTTTTTTGATCCTGTAAAATAAAGCATATAGAGTATAGGAATATCAGCGTGGAAAGGGGGAGAAAACTATGCGGCGGATCGTCATCGATATGGGAAATTACCTTTTTGCAGACGCGATTGCACAGGCGCTGCAGAATACGGATTCTGATTTTGATGTATATCGGGTGGAAAAACCGGAGGATACGATCGACTACTGCCAGCTTGCAAAACCATATGCACTTTTGATGGAAGTAACAGGAAATGTCCCTTTTCAGCTGAAAGATCGCCTCAGGATACGCGAGGCTGTGATCCGGCAGGACCCAAATTGTAAGATTGTGCTGATCGTAGATGAGAAGGCAGACAAAAAGCTGGCGGAAGATGTCCGGCAGGCAAAAAAGGACGGCTTGATCGATCAGTTTATCTATGGGTCGATTTCGGCTTCCTATCTGACAGCATTGATTGATGCACTGTAAGAATGGCAGAGACGAAAATGAGGAGAAGTATGGCTGGTAAGAAGAATGAACATGGGAAGGAACAGGAAAAAGCAGGGAGGAAACAGATATGGGATTATTAAAAGCAGCTGTGTGCGCCGGCGGCGGAGTGATGGCAGATCAGTGGAAGGAGTATTTTTACTGTGAATCATTGCCGGCAGATATTCTGGCAGTTAAGGGGCAGAAACGTTCATCCGGGCGTTCGTCCAATACAAAAGGCAGTGATAACATCATTACCAATGGGTCGATTATTGCCGTGGCGGATGGGCAGTGCATGATCATTGTGGAGCAGGGAAAGGTCGTGGATGTATGTGCCGAGCCCGGAGAATATACATATGATATGTCTACAGAACCGTCGGTTTTCTGCGGAGATTTAAGCCAGACGATACCGGATGTCCTGAAAAATATCGGCAAACGCTTTACCTTCGGCGGAGAGGCGCCAAAGGATCAGCGGGTTTATTATTTTAACACCAAGGAACTGACCGGAAATAAATACGGTACGGCAAGTCCGGTTCCTTTCCGGGTAGTGGACAGAAATATCGGACTGGATATGGATATCTCGATCCGCTGCTTCGGGGAGTACAGCTATCGGGTAACGAACCCGGTGCTCTTTTACACGAATGTGTGCGGAAATGTGGAAGGGGCCTATAATCGTGCGCAGATTGACGGCCAGCTGAAAAGTGAACTCCTGACTGCGCTGCAGCCTGCATTCGCAAAAATTTCAGAAATGGGTATTCGGTATAGTGCACTTCCGGGACATACGATGGAGCTGGCAGATGCGCTTAATGAGGTGCTGTCCAGAAAATGGGGACAGCAAAGGGGGGTGGAGATTGTATCCTTTGGTGTTTCCAGTGTAAAGGCGTCGGATGAGGACGAGGCAATGATTAAGGAGCTGCAGCGCAACGCCGCTTTCCGCAATCCGACGATGGCTGCGGCACATATGGTGGGGGCACAGGCAGAAGCCATGAAGCATGCAGCAGCCAATCAGGGGGCCGGTCCTGCCATGGCGTTTATGGGAATGAATATGGCTCAGAATATGGGAGGAATGAATGCTCAGAATCTGTTCCAGATGGGAAATCAGGCCCAGCCGGGTCCGTATCAGAGTGCTCCGGGAGGAGGCTTTGGAGGACCTGCACAGCAGACGTTAAATACTGCACCGGCGCAGGAAGCAGTACCGCCGGCCGGAGCCTGGAAATGTTCCTGCGGCGCAGTTGTGACCGGAAAGTTCTGTACAGAATGCGGAGCCAGGAAGCCGGAAAGTAACCCGGAAGGCTGGGTCTGCGCCTGCGGATCCGTGAATAAGGGAAAATTCTGTCCGGAGTGCGGAGCAAAAAAACCGGCAGGGGTTCCTCAGTACCGGTGCGACAAGTGCGGCTGGGAGCCGGCTGATCCGACACATCCGCCGAAATTCTGCCCGGAATGCGGAGATCCGTTTGACGATGGAGATATAAAGTAGACGATGTTTGAAAGAGAAGAAAAAGCATATATTTTAGGAGGAGGTTGTGATAATGGCATTTTGCAGTAATTGTGGTGCGCCGATATCCGAGGGAACGAAATTCTGCCCGGAATGTGGTCAGAGGATTGAAACGCCGGAGCCTGTGAACACAGCGCCGGAGCAGGGAGAGTATCAGTCCACATACACGGCACCGGAGCAGGGAGAGTATCAGTCCGCATACACGGCACCGGAGCAGGGAGAGTGCCAGTCCGCATACACGGAGCCGGAGCAGGGAGAGTATCAGTCTTCGTATAGAGCGCCGGAACAGGGAGAATACCAGTCCTCATATGTTCCGCCGCAGCAGAACGCTCCGTTGGCCGGACAGAAAAAGTCCATGAATATAAACCCGAAGCTGCTGATCGGGGCCGCAGCAGCAGTAGTGCTTCTGCTCGTTCTGTTTCTGGTGCTGGGAGGAAAGAAAAAGCCGGAGAATTCCGGATCCACCGGCTCTGATACCGGTGTCACCGCACCGTCCGTCCCGGGAGAAACTGAAAATGCAGAAAGCGGTGGAATTACAGATCTGCAGAAACAGTGGAACGGTACATGGTATGGCTGTATGTATGTCAGCGAAGCCACCGGTGATTTTGCCGGAATCCCCGACAAATACTACGACGTGTATATGGTAGTTGAGGTTGACGGTCAGGGAAAAGGTCAGTTTGCTGTATACCTTGCCGGAGTGGAGGAAGCCTTTGCCCTGGCAGACTGTGAAGCGAAGGCAGAGGGACTTTATGCGACGGAAGGAACGGTTGCCGGAGGCGTGGATATGGATACCTATAACTGGATGTTCCTTCCCATGCCGGACTATCCGGATCAGTATGCTATGGGTGATGTGATTGAGGATGGAGACAGTGTATTTGATTTTAAGCTTTTCGTGAAGCAGTGGGGCGGAAGCTGGCAGGATGAGATCGACAGTGATTTTGCTATAGTACCGCCTTCCGTTGACCGTTACATGGCTGCGATTGCAGATGGAGAGCTTCCGCCGGTGGGCTTTGCACCCATTGAGTACGAAGGAACCAATCCTGCATCCGCAGATGGAGGAGATATCCTCGATAAA
>JALERW010000083.1 GCA_022763925.1 Lachnospiraceae bacterium | reverse complement strand
GTAAACTATGCCGGACAGGTTTTGGGATAACATGAAAAGAAAGAGATTTATGAAACGGAAATGGTATGCGGCAGCTGTTCTGATAGGACTGCTGACAGCGGCGCTGGCGGCAGGGTGTTCCAGGGAAGAGCCGAAGGAAGCGATGGACAGTGGGAAAACAGAAGCGTCAGAGGAAGAGATGCCCCAGGAGAAGGGAACCGTCTCGGCAGAATTGTCCGCCGGAGGAGAGCTTCTGCAGAAGGAAGAAGCGATAGATGTCCTGGATGCAGTACTTCGTGAAGCGGAACCTGCCCCCGGGCAGGAAGAAGCCGGAAGGCTGATTGCCATTGATGCAGGACATCAGGCAAAGGGAAACAGTGAGAAGGAGCCGATCGGTCCGGGAGCCTCCGAGATGAAGGCAAAGGTGGCGGGGGGAACCTCCGGAAAGGCCAGCGGTCTGGCGGAATATCAGCTGACGCTCCAGGTGGCCTTGAAGCTGCAGACAGAGCTGCAGGCAAGAGGATATGAGGTTCTGATGATCCGTACGGAGCATGAGGTAAATATCAGCAACAGCGAAAGAGCTATTATGGCAAATGAAGCCGGTGCGGATGCATTTGTGCGGATTCATGCCAACGGTTCAGAGGACAGCAGCGTAAAAGGAGCCATGGGCATCTGCCCCACCAGCAATAATCCCTACTGCGGCAATATATATACTGCAAGCAGAAAGCTGACGGACTGTATTATGACGTCCTTTCAGGCATCTACCGGTGTGGGGAAGGCTACGGTGTGGGAGACGGATACCATGAGCGGTATTAACTGGTGCCAGGTACCGGTAACCATTGTGGAAATGGGCTATATGTCCAACGCTGAGGAGGATGCCCTGATGGCAACCTCAGATTATCAGAAGAAGATGGTGCAGGGAATGGCCGACGGAATTGATGCTTTTTTCCGGTAAAAGAGCAGACATACAGGAGGAAGAACGTATGGCACAGAGGATAACAGGGTATACCGATATATACGGGATTATTGCGGATCCGATCCGCCACAGCATTTCGCCGATGATGCACAATACCGCTTTTGAGGTGTTGGGGATCGATGGGGTGTATGTGGCCTTTGAGACACCGAAGGAACGGTTTGAGGAAGGGATCCGGGGGCTTCTTGCCATGGGGATCCGGGGCTTTAACGTCTCCATGCCGTATAAGCGCGCTGTCATGGATTATCTGGATGAGCTGTCTTATGCAGCAAAGCTTTGTCAGGCCGTGAATACGGTGGTTCGAAAGGCCGATGGGACCTATAAGGGGTATCTCACGGATGGAACAGGTTTTGTTCGTTCTCTGAAGGAACAGGGAATGGATATCCGCGGGAAGAAGGCGGTGCTGCTCGGGAAAGGCGGTGCAGCTACTGCCATCGGGGTGCAGGCTGCGTTGGATGGGGCAGAGGAGATCACCATTTTCAATCGTTCGGATGCGTCGGAATATGCAGCTCTGATCCGGGAGCATACGAGCTGCCGCGCGCAGGCATATCCGATTGCGGATCTGACCGCTTTAAGAGAGAAGCTTGCGGATGCAGATCTGCTGATAAATGCCACGAATGTGGGGATGGGAGAGCTGAAGGGCCAGTGTCTGATTCCGGATGCCTCTTATCTGAGAGAGGAACTGTTTGTGGCAGATATTATCTATAATCCGAAAGAGACAGCGCTGCTTTCCATGGCGAAGCGTACGGGCTGTCCGGTGATGAATGGTCTGGGCATGCTCCTGTATCAGGGAGCGGAGGCCTTCCGTCTCTGGACCGGCTGTGAGATGCCTGTGGAAGAAGTAAAAAAGGCAGCATTTCCGGAGCTGTAAGGGAAGTTCATTTCTGATGTCCCCCGGCATATACTGTGATAAGTATATCCGGGGGATATTTTTTGCCATGAAAAAAGAAAAGCTGGAGCTGCTGATGAGTGTACTGATCCTGATCGCAGCTTATTTCCTGTCCCGGCAGAGTGCAGTGATGGTAGCGCAGATGCGTGCCCAGGAGGAGAAAAAGGAAGGGTATTGTGTTGTGATTGATGCGGGGCACGGGGGCAGTGATCCCGGAAAGGTAAGTGCCTCCGGAACGGAGGAAAAGGATGTAAATCTTGAGATCGCATTTCGACTGAAATATCTGCTGGAGGCCCAGGATGTGACGGTCTGTATGACCAGAACGAAGGATGAAGGGCTGTATTCCAGAAACAGCAGCAACAGGAAAGCAGAGGATCTGAAAAAGCGCTGCGAGCTGATTCATGAGAAGCAGCCGGACTGTGTGGTCAGCATTCATCAGAACAGTTATCATGAGACCGGTGTGAAAGGAGCCCAGACCTTTTATTATACAGATTCTGCGGAAGGGAAAAAGCTTGCAGAGCTGATTCAGGAATATCTGATATCCTATGTAGATCCTTCGAATCACAGGGCGGCAAAAAGCAACACCAGCTATTATATGCTGAAAAAGACGGATGCACCGATTACAATCACCGAATGTGGTTTCCTTTCTAACCCGGAGGAGGCAAAGCTGCTCATACAGCCGGATTATCAGGAAAAAATTGCCTGGGCCATACATATGGGAGTTATGCGCTATCTAAACGAAAAATAGGTAGAAAATTATTTACAATGTCTTCCAAAATGGTATAATTGAAAATACTATCTGATACAGGCCAAAAGGCAGAGGGAGCAACATCCGTATGAACACAAGTTATATCACTATAAATGAAGCGGCAGTGGATGACAGTAAAATAGAGGCTGCAGGCACTCTGTTAAAGGAAGGACGCCTGGTGGCATTCCCGACAGAGACCGTATACGGGCTGGGGGCGAATGCTCTGGATGAGGAAGCGGCAGCAAAGATTTACAGTGCCAAGGGAAGACCGTCGGATAATCCGCTGATCGTTCATATCGCAGACTGGGACGCCCTGGGGCTGATCGTAAAGGAGATTCCGCCTCAGGCCAGGCTCCTGGCAGACCGTTTCTGGCCGGGACCGCTTACGATGATCTTTCAGAAAAATGAGAGAGTGCCTTACGGAACCACCGGAGGACTTGAAACTGTGGCTGTCCGGATGCCGAGCAACCGGATCGCACAGAAGCTGATCCGCGCGGGCGGAGGTTACATTGCCGCTCCCAGTGCGAATACCTCAGGGCGGCCAAGCCCAACCCAGGCTTCCCATGTACTGGATGATCTGGACGGGAAAATTGATATGATCATAGACGGAGGCCCGGTGTCCATTGGCCTGGAATCTACGATTGTGGATCTGAGCGAAGGTGTTCCCACCATTTTGAGGCCGGGATACATCACAAAGGAGATGCTGGAGGAGGTGCTGGGACATGTGGAGGTAGATCAGGCTATTATCCGTTCGGATTCCGACATTGTTCCGAAAGCACCCGGAATGAAGTATAAGCATTATGCACCGAAAGCGGATCTGGTGATCGTGGAGGGCAAGTCCAGTATGGTAGTGGCCAAGATCAATGAACTGGTTCAGATGAAGCAGGCGCATGGACTGCGGGCAGGTGTGATCTGTACAGAAGAAAGCTTCCCCAGTTATGAAGGCGGTGTGGTTCGTACCGTCGGGAGCCGCCAGGATGAGGAATCCATAGCAAAGCACCTGTTTGCAGTACTGAGAGAATTCGATGATCTTGAGGTCGATTGTATCTATTCGGAATCCTTTGAAGCACCGGGCCTTGGACAGGCTATCATGAATCGTTTGCTGAAGGCGGCGGCTCATCAGGTGGTAAAGATTGACCATAAAGGAGTCAGCAAGCTGAACCGGATTATATTTGTAAGCAACAGCGGAACGATTTCCGGGCCGATGGCAGAGGGCCTGACAAAAGAAAAGCTGAAGGGAAAAGAGATTGATGTGATCAGCAGAGGGCTGGTTGTTCTGTTTCCGGAACCGATCAATCAGAAGGCGGAAGCCGTAATGATCAGCAATGGGATCCGGATGGACGGCTATCGTTCTGCGCAGCTGACCAAAGAGGATCTGGGGGATGCCTGTCTGATTCTGACAAGGACGGAAAAGCAGAAGAAAACGGTTCTGGAGGCATATCCGGAGCAGAAGCAGGTATATACCCTCTGTGAATTTACCGGGGAGGAGGATACACCGAATCCTTACGGAGGAGAGCTTGCGGATTACGGAAGATGCTTTGAGCAGATCGAACGGATGGTGGACCGGATGATCGAGCGCCTGAGTATGGAGAGAAGCATATAGGCAGGATCAGGGCGCAGCCGTGCGGGAAGGAGAGAATGAAATGAGCGATAAGAGAACAGATTATATTACATGGGATGAGTATTTTATGGGAGTGGCAAAGCTTTCCGCCATGCGCTCCAAGGATCCGAATACCCAGGTTGGTGCGTGCATTGTGAGTGATGATAATAAGATCCTTTCCATGGGATATAACGGATTTCCCATCGGCTGTTCAGATGATGAATTCCCGTGGGCGAGAGAAGGCGATGCGCTGAATAATAAATATTTTTACACAACCCACAGCGAGCTGAATGCAATTCTCAACTATCGGGGAGGAAGCCTGGAAGGGGCGAAGCTTTATGTTACGCTGTTTCCCTGCAATGAATGCGCAAAAGCGATCATACAGGCAGGGATCAAAACACTGGTATATGATGATGACAAGTATAAGGATACGCCGTCTGTCATTGCCTCCAAGCGGATGCTGGATGCTGCAGGCGTGCGGTATTACCGTTATAAGAGAACGGATCGGGAGATTTCCATCTGTCTGTAGCGGGAAGGAATACCCGAAGAATAAAACAGGAGGATATCCAGAGCAGTCAGAACGGCTGCAGAGGATATCCTCCTGTTTCTTTCGGTATTCGTCTGTCTGTTATGCTTTGCTTATTTCCCGACTTCCTCCCGGCTGCGCAGGTATTGACTGGCGCGGGCTTCAATCCCTGCCAGACAGCTGTCCAGAGAACCCTGATAGAATAATCGAAGGAGATGGTCCAGCTTCAGAAGTGCCTCGCAGACAGCAGCTTTGGAAAGCAGACCATTTTCCAGTGCAAAGGAAAGTTCATCCAGATCAATGACCTCAAGACGCTGGTCAGGGTAAATAATAACGTCCGCAATTAAATCGGTAAATATATAAGAATCGGTATTTTTATCGTATTCATGTGAAATGATATCACAATACCAGTACATGAATTCGTTCTGGTGATTGTAAAACCTGCTTATCTTAAAACCGTCCCTCAGATAATAGCAGGATATTCCGTGGTGAAGGACCGGCTTGGGCTTCAGAGCTGTCCAACTGGTCATTAGAATCTCAGAATCCTGATAAAACAGATGGTCATCCTTCAGGAGAATACATTCCTCCGGGATAAGGCGCTTTCGATACAACGTAGGCGTATTCATATTGCCTCCTATCCAAAAAGCAGGCGCTTTCTTTTGATTATAGCAGGGAAAGGAGTGCTTGTAAATACGGAAAAATTTTGACATTAACAGTATGTTATGTTAAACTAAAACCGATTATAAATATTTTTAAGACAGGTAAATATACGTTAAAATAAAAGGAAATAGAATTCTGGCAGGGGTGAAAACGAGTGGATAAATATGAATATCAGTTAAAGCTGGATCAGATTAATAAGCTCATAGAGAGGAACGATTATGCGACGGCTCTGAAGATCGCGGACAATATTGACTGGAGACGGGTACGCAGTGTGAACACCCTGAGCAAGATTGCTGATGTTTATGAAAAGAATGAGAAATATGAGGAGAGCCGGGATCTGCTGCTGATGGCTTATGATCGTGCACCTGTGGGCCGAATGATTGCATACCGGCTTTCAGATATGTGTATCCGGCTTGGAGATTATGATCAGGCCATTGAATATTATAAGGATTTTGTGCATTCCGCGCCCAAGGATCCTGGTAAGCTCATCCTGAAATATAAGATTTTCCGCGGGAAGGGCGCAGCACTGAAGGATCAGATCGCGATCCTGGAGGAGTACCGTGCCCAGGAATACGAGGAGCAGTGGGCGCTGGAGCTGGCTTATCTTTATGAAGAGGCCGGTGAGATCGAGAAATGCGTGAATGAGTGTGATGAGCTGATTCTGTGGTTTAATGACGGCCAGTATGTGATCAGGGCCATGGAGCTGAAGATGAAATATGCGCAGCTGACACCTGCGCAGCAGGAGAAATATGAGATTCGTATGAACCGGACAAAGCTGGTGGATGCTCAGGACGAGCCGAAGAAGGAAGCAAAGAAAAAGGGAGCTTCCGGCTCCGGACAACAGCAGCCTTATGAGATGCCCTATCCGGATCAGGAGAGCTATGAGCGCATGGTCAGCGAGGGCCTGGCCGAAGGATATCCGCAGGAGGAAGTGCTTCCGGAAATTCAGGATCCGGAGACGCTGCCGGTTCAGGAGGAGCTGCGGATGGATGAGGATGGCCAGCTGACGCTGGAAATGCCGGAATATCAGCCGGTGGAAAAGCAGATCACTGGTCAGATGACCATACAGGAGATACTGGCTGAGTGGGAGAAGGCCAAGCAGCCGATGCAGGCGGAGGCGGAAGCACCCGGGGAACCGAAGGAAGCTGCCGCGCCGGAGGCGGAAGAACCGGATGGGGCAGAAGAGATACCGCAGGAGGATGTAAGCCTTGGAGAGGAAGAGGAGCTGCCTGAGATCTCCATGCCGGATTTCGGGGATGAGAAACCGGAAGAGCCGACAGAAGACGAGGTGCCGGAAGGGCCGATAGAGGATGAGAAGCCGGAGGAACCGATAGAAGAGGATAACCCGGGGAAAGAAGCGTCGGAGGCGGAAGAACCGGATGGGGCAGAAGAGATACCGCAGGAGGATGTGGGTCTTGGGGAGGAAGAGGAGCTGCCTGAGATCTCCATGCCGGATTTCGGAGATGAGGAACCGGAAGAGCCGATAGAGGACGAGGAGCCGGAGGAACCAAAGAAAGAAGTATCGGAGGCGGAAGCACCGGATGCCGTAGAGGAGATACCGCAGGAGGATGTGGGTCTTGGGGAGGAAGAGGAGCTGCCCGAGATCTCCATGCCGGATTTCGGAGACGAGGAACCGGAAGAGCCGATAGAAGACGAGGAGCCGGAAACGGCAGAGACTTCAGAAACGAATGAATTTGCAGATTTTGAATTGCCGGAGGGGTTTGATGACCTGATGGAAGAGGAACTGCCCGAAATTGCCATGCCTGAGGAGGATCAGGAACAGGATCTGCAGGAGGAAGTGGAAATTCCGGCCCTGGATATTCCGGAAGAGTTTATGGATCAGAATGAGGAAACGGCGGCGGATGAGGATGAGATGGAGGAGCCGGATGAGACGGATGATGCAGCCGACGATCTGGAATCCCGGATCGTGAACGCTCTTTCCAGAGATAGCCTCGCACTGGCGGATGCAGATGACGGTGAGATTGACGGACGGATCGGTGACGAGCGGATCCGGCGCGAACCGGGCAGGCGGGTGAAACGCGGCAGACGTGAAAAGGAGCTTACGGAAGATCAGAAAAAGATGTTTACCTATTTTGCTCCTGTACACGGGATGAGCGATCAGCTCTGGATGGCCCTGGAAAATGAAAAATCCTGCATCAGAGGAGGAACCTCCAACATCGGAAATGTGATGATCACGGGAGAGCCGGGAAGCGGAAAGACAATGCTTGCGGTCAATCTGATCAAAGCGATTCAGAAGAGCAGGAATCAGAGCTCGGGACGGCTTGCAAAGATCAGCGCGGAGACCCTCAATGAAAAGGATGTAGCTGCTGTTGTGAAGAAACTCAGCGGAGGGGCGCTGATCATTGAGCGCGCAAGTGAGATGACCAATGAGACGGCCATGCGTCTGGAGATGTCCATGAAGGGACAGACCGGTGAGCTTCTTATTGTTTTTGAGGATGAGAAGCAGCTGCTGAAGCGTTTTATGAAGATGCATCCGAAGCTTGCTGCCATGTGTACGACTAAGATCGATATTCCGATTTTCAACAATGACGAGCTGGTGGAATTTGGAAAATGCTATGCGCATGAGCTGGAATATTCCATTGATGAAATGGCGGTTCTGGCACTGTATAACCGGATCGGCAATATGCAGAGAGATGACTATGATGTGAGCGTAACAGATGTAAAGAAGATCATCGATGCCGCGATCGAGAAGAATGAGAAAGGCGGAGTAGGAAAGTTCTTCAGTGTTCTGACCAAGAAACGTTACGATGATGAAGACTGCATTATTCTGAGAGAAAAGGATTTTGAAGAATAGGAATTAACAGAGAAAAAAGCGGGTGCCCCGGCAGAAAAGGAACGAAATGCCGGAAGGCATCCGCTTTCGTTGACAGCGGAAAAGGGCATTGTTATAATAAAAACAGGAGTTTATTATTTAGTATGAGGTGAAGGTATTATGGGTGACAAAACAAAAGGAACGAAAAAAGAGGGGAAAAAAGCAAAAAAAATTCCGTTTCCGCAGAAGATTACGGAATTTGATCAGTATTTATTCGGACAGGGTACACATTATGACATTTATACGAAGCTGGGAGCGCATGTAACACAGAAGGACGGGGAAAAGGGAGTATATTTTGCCGTGTGGGCCCCCAATGCCAGCAGGGTCTGCCTGGTGGGGAATTTTAATTCCTGGGACGGAAGCAGACATGAGATGACACGCAATGAGCCAAACGGTATCTATGATATTTTTGTGCCCGGACTGGATGTGGGTGAGATGTATAAATACCAAATCACCACGAAGGACGGACGACAGCTGTTTAAGGCAGATCCTTATGGGAATTATGCGGAGATGCGCCCTGGTACAGCTTCCATTGTTACAGATCTGAATGGTTTTAAGTGGAGTGACCGGGATTGGCTGGACCGGAGAAGAAAGCGGGATATGAAGGAAGAGCCTTTGTCCATCTATGAGGTGCACATCGGTTCCTGGAAGAAGCATCCGGCTTCTGACGCAAATCCCAAGGGCTTTTACAATTACCGGGAGTTTGCCCATGAGGCGGCCAAATATGTGAAGGAGATGGGCTACACCCACGTGGAGCTGATGGGAATAGCAGAGCATCCCTTTGATGGTTCCTGGGGATATCAGGTGACGGGGTATTATGCTCCGACTTCCCGTTACGGAACACCGGAAGATTTCATGTATATGATCAATTACTTCCACCGGAATAAGATCGGCGTCATCCTGGACTGGGTTCCGGCGCATTTCCCGAGAGACAGTCACGGACTGGCGGAGTTTGACGGTACATGCGTGTATGAGTATGCGGATCCGAGAAAAGGAGAGCATCCGGACTGGGGAACCAAGATCTTTGATTACAGCAAAAATGAAGTTAAGAATTTCCTGATTGCCAACGCGCTGTTCTGGGTGGAAAAGATGCATGTGGATGGCCTTCGGGTGGATGCGGTAGCATCCATGCTCTATCTGGACTACGGCAAGCAGGATGGACAGTGGGTGGCGAATAAATACGGCGGCAACAAGAATCTGGAGGCAATTGAATTTTTCAAGCATCTGAACACCTGCCTGCTGGGAAGAAATCCGGGAACGATGATGATTGCGGAGGAATCCACCGCCTGGCCGAGGGTAACCGGAAGGGCAGAGGATGACGGGCTCGGATTCACCTTTAAATGGAACATGGGCTGGATGCATGATTTCCTTGATTACATGAAGCTGGATCCGTATTTCAGAAAAGATAACCATAATAAGATGACGTTTGCCATGATGTACGCGTACAGTGAGAATTATGTGCTGGTGCTGTCCCATGATGAGGTAGTGCATCTGAAATGCTCCATGATTAATAAGATGCCCGGAATTTATGAGGATAAATTTGCGAATCTGAAGGCCGGTTATACGTTCATGATGGGGCACCCCGGCAAGAAGCTTCTGTTTATGGGACAGGATTTCGGACAGTTCCAGGAATGGAGCGAGGAGCGGGAGCTGGACTGGTATCTTCTTGGCGAGGATCAGCATATCTGGCTGAAGGAATATGTGAAGCGGCTGCTTCATATTTACCGCAAATATCGGGTACTCTATGACAGGGACAATGCACCGGGAGGCTTTGAATGGATTAATGCGGATGACTGCTACCGGAGCATTTTCAGCTTTGTCCGCCTGTCCAAATCCGGCAAGAAGAATCTGCTCTTTGTATGCAATTTCACCCCTATGGTACGGGAGGATTACCGGGTAGGTGTTCCGGCCAGAAGAACCTATAAGCTGATCCTGGATTCCGATTCACCGGAATTCGGAGGAAAAGCCCCGCAGGATAAGCCGCTTTGCTATAAAGCGGAGAAGAAGGAGTGCGATGGAAGGAAATATTCCTTTGCATATTCGCTTCCGGCATATGGGGTAGCTGTGTTTGAATTTTGATATGGAACGTTGACAGGAGACTGGAAGGATTATGGATACGGAAAAGAAACGGGAGATTTTCGTTATAGGACATAAGAATCCGGATACGGATTCCATCTGCTCGGCCATTGCCTATGCGAATCTGAAAAACAAGATCACAGGGGATCATTATGTGGCCCGGCGTGCCGGACAGATCAATGAGGAGACACACTATGTGCTGGATTATTTCGGAGTGAAGATCCCGAAATATGTGGCGGATGTGGGAACGCAGGTCAAGGATATCGAGATTCGTATGACGAAGGGTGTGGATGCCAATATTTCTCTGAAAAAGGCGTGGCAGCTTATGCGGCAGAATAATGTTGTGACACTTCCCATCACGGAAGGAAAGAAGCTCAAGGGCCTGATAACCATCGGTGATATTGCAAAATCCTATATGGATGTGTATGAAAGCACGATTCTGGGGGAGGCCAGAACGCAGTATGCCAATATCATTGAGACGATCGACGGGAATATGATCGTCGGAGATGAGAATGCTTATGTGGATAAGGGAAAGGTGCTTGTAGCAGCGGCAAATCCGGACCTGATGGAAAGTTATATTGAAGAGAATGACCTGGTGATTCTCGGAAACCGTTATGAATCCCAGCTCTGTGCAATTGAGATGAGTGCGGCATGTATCGTGGTGTGTGAGGGAGCGGAGGTGTCGCGGACGATCCAGCGTCTGGCAAAGGAAAAGGGCTGTACCGTCATTATGTCCCCTCATGATACCTTTACGGTGGCAAGGCAGATCAGCCAGAGTATGCCCATCGGGTATTTTATGAAAACGGACGGGCTTGTCACGTTTCGCCTGGATTCCCTGGTGGATCAGATCAAGGATACTATGGCGAAGCTTCGCCATCGGGATTTCCCGATCCTGGACTCCAAAGGAAATTACGTGGGAATGATCTCCAGACGGAATCTGATGAATATGAGACGCAAACAGATCATTCTGGTGGATCATAATGAACGATCCCAGGCCCCGGACGGCATTGACAATGCGGAGATTCTGGAGATTATTGATCATCACCGGCTGGGGAGCCTGGAGACCATGGCTCCGGTCTTTTTCCGAAATCAGCCGCTGGGCTGCACTGCTACGATCATTTACCAGTTTTACCGGGAGATGAAGGTGGAGATTGAGCCGGAGATTGCAGGACTTCTCTGTGCTGCGATCGTATCGGATACGCTGATGTACCGTTCCCCCACCTGCACCTGGACCGATCAGGCAGCGGCAGAGGAGCTGGCGCAGATTGCCGGTATTGATGTAAAGGAATTTGCCAAAAGCATGTTTGCGGCGGGAAGCGACCTGAACAGCAAGACACCGGAAGAGGCTTTTTACCAGGACTTCAAGAAATTCAATATAAATGAGGCGGAGTTTGGCGTGGGCCAGATCAGCTCCATGAACGAGGAGGAGCTTTCCGCTCTGAAGGAAAAGCTGCTTCCTTATATGGAAAAAGTATCCAGGGAATCGGGTGTAGGAATGGTTTTCTTCATGCTGACCAACATACTTGAGGAATCCACGGAGCTGATCTACTGCGGAAAGAATTCCAGAGAGCTGGTTGCAAATGCATTTTTCCGGGAAGCCGGGGAGAGCAGCACGGTCCTGGAGCATGTCGTGTCCAGGAAAAAGCAGCTGATACCTGCTTTTATGAACGCACTGTCGTCATAAGAGGTTCCAAAGAACATACAGGATGAAATCATATGCGGGCCGAAGGTACCGCATAACAGGAGCAAACGGGGGCGGGCTGATTTACCCGTCCCTGTTTTATGCGAAAAATAGGAGGTATCATTTCATGAAAACATCATCGGAGCTGCGTCAGCAGCTGTTATCCATTCACCGCAGGAGCTATCCTGCGTATAAGTCTCTGGCGGGTGTTTACCAGTTTGGAACGTACCAGCTGTCGATTGATCACGTACAGGGAGATCCTTTCGCATCTCCGTCCAATCTGAGCATTCGGGTGGATGCCAAAGCTGCAGGGTTTCCTTCTGCTTATTATGCTTCCCGGCATACCAGGATTGCCCTTCAGGACTATCTGGTCAGGCAGTTTGCGCGTCAGGTGAACCGTTTCTGCTTTCAGGCGAAGGGCTCCGGAAAGAGCGGACTGATTTCCGTGACCCGCTGCGGACAGGAAATTCTGGAACGCACGGCATGTGAAATGAGTAAAGAAGGAATTGTGCTGCGTTTTGAAGTGGGCTTTCCTGCAAACGGGCGTACCATTAACGCCACGGAGCTGGAAAAGATCCTGTTTGAGTTCCTGCCTCAGTGTGTAGACCGTGCGCTTCTGTATCGAAATCTCCCTGAAAAGCAGGTGGAGGACGTCTTTGATCTGGCCGAGGATCAGGAGGCTATCCGGCAGGAGCTGAAAAAGAGGGGGCTTTGTGCGTTTGTGGCGGATGGCTCCATTCTTCCGAGAGAGAGCGGAGTGTCCGATCTTCCCATGAAGCAGGCGGTTCCCTTTCTTTCGCCCGATTCTCTGGCGGTGACACTTGTGCTGCCGCACAAGGGAGCTGTAAAGGGAATGGGAATTCCAAAGGGCATTACTCTGATTGCAGGCGGCGGCTATCACGGGAAATCCACACTTCTTCAGGCACTGGAACGCGGCGTATATAACCATATCGCAGGGGACGGCCGGGAATATGTAATCACGGAGGATACGGCTGTGAAGCTTCGGGCAGAGGAGGGAAGAAAGGTTTCCAATGTGGACATTTCTCTGTTTATCAACGATCTTCCCAGCGGAAAGGATACGAAGAAGTTTTCTACCCTGGATGCCAGCGGAAGCACCTCTCAGGCGGCCAATATCATGGAGGGCATCGAGGCCGGAAGCCATCTGTTCCTGATCGATGAGGATACCTCTGCCACCAACTTTATGATTCGTGATGAGCTGATGCAGCAGGTGATCGCCCGGGAAAAGGAGCCGATTACTCCGTTTCTGGAACGCGCCAGAGATCTGTATGAACAGAGCGGTATTTCCACGATTCTGGTCGTGGGAAGCAGCGGTTCCTATTTCCATATCGCAGATGTCATTCTTCAGATGGATAATTATCGCCCGGCGGATATCACAAAAAAGACGAAGACGCTGCTGAAAAATTACAGGGCTCCATCCATTACGGCTCCGGGCTACTGCCTGCCGGAGAGAAAACGGAAAATAGACCTGAAGACTGCCACGATGCAAAGGAAAAGCTATCGGGGCGATAAGGTATTGACAGAGCGGCTGAAGATCCGGGTGATGGGAAAGGACGTCATCAATATCGGAAAGGAGACGCTGGATCTGCGCTGTATGGAGCAGCTGGTGGACCGTGAGCAGACCAATGCGCTGGCCTATCTTCTCCGATATGCAAAGGAGCACTATGGCCAGCAGGAGGCAGAGCTTGACCGGGTGGTGGAAGCTCTGGTACGGCAGATACAGACGAAGGGACTGGCATCTGTCTGTGATTCTGCCTATGTTCCGTCAGGTCTTGCCATGCCCCGGATTCAGGAAATATACGGATGCTTCAGCCGTTATTAGAAAAACCCTGTTTTATATATAAAGGAGAAATACCATGTCAAAACAAAGCTGGAAACCCGGTAATATGCTCTATCCGCTGCCTGCGGTTATGGTTTCGGCAGCGGATCAGAAAGGAAAGGATAATATCATCACCATCGCATGGACCGGAACCATATGCACGAATCCTCCCATGACATACATTTCCGTTCGCCCGGAGCGGTATTCGTATCACATGATTCGGGAAACGAAAGAATTTGTCATCAATCTTACAACGAAAGAGCTGGCCTATGCTACCGATTACTGCGGAGTAACGTCCGGACTGGATGTGGATAAGTTTACAAAACTTGGCCTCACCCGTGGAAAATCCGAAAAAATCCATGCTCCCTACATCGAGGAGAGCCCCGTGTGTCTGGAATGTAAGGTGACGGAGGTAAAGGAGCTGGGCTCTCATCATATGTTTCTGGCAGAGGTAGTAGCGGTGCATGCAGATGAGAAATACATGGACAAAACGGGCAGGTTTGACCTGTCCAGAGCGCAGCCGCTGGTTTATTCTCATGGGGGCTACTATGCTTTGGGGGAAAAGCTGGGAACCTTCGGCTACAGTATAAAGAAACATAGGAAAGCAGCAGGAAAGCGGCATTGATCCGGCCGCTTTCCTGCTGCTTTTTCTATAGATGTTCCGGTTAGAATTTCAAAAAGGTTCCGAGAATGCTTCTTCCAAGGGAAGCGCCCACGTTGCCGCCCAGTTTCTTGCCGAAGCTGCCGCCGACCTGTTTGCCAAGGCTGTTTCCCAGCTCACGGCCAATGGTACCCGCAGCGGTGTTGGCAGCCCGCCTGACGCTGGAATTGACGGCTTTCTGTCGTTTGGATGCTTCTTTCCTGGCCTCTTTGGCAGCCTCTGCCTCCTGTCTGGCTTTGGCGGCAGCCTCGTCATCCTGCATTTTTTTGCGCTGGAAGAATTCATAAGCAGAATCACGGTCCTCCATCTTTTCATATTTCCAGTACAGCTTGCTGACAAGTGCTTCCTGCTTCTTTTCTCCGTCCGGGATCGGTCCCATCAGGCTCTGTGGAGGAAGAATCCTGCATTTTTGCACAATTCCCGGAATGCCGTCTTCGCCCAGTACAGAGATCAGTGCCTCTCCTGTGCCGAGTGCCGTAAGCTCTTTTTTTGTGTCAAAGGCCGGATTTACCCGGAAGGAGGAGGCTGCAGCTTTAACGGCCTTCTCATCGGAAGGGGTATAGGCGCGCAGGGCGTGCTGTATTTTGTTGCCGAGCTGACTTAAGATGCCGTCCGGTATGTCCGTGGGATTCTGGGTGATGAAATAAATGCCTACACCCTTGGAGCGGATCAGCTTGACGATCTGCTCGACCTTATCCTCCAGTGCTTTTGAAATACCGTCAAACATCAGATGTGCCTCGTCAAAGAAAAATACCATGCGGGGCTTATCGGCATCTCCCACCTCGGGAAGCGTCTCAAAAAGCTCAGACAGCATCCAGAGCAGGAAGGCACTGTAGAGAAGGCCGTTATTTGCCAGCTCCCGGCAGTCCAGAATATTGATACAGCCTTTGCCGTCAAGATCGGTGGAAAACCAGTCCGCAATATTCAGAGCAGGTTCTGCGAAGAACTGATCTCCGCCCTGCGCCTCCAGCGCCACCACATGGCGCAGAATGGCACCGGTGCTCTGTTTGGAAATATTGCCGTACTCTTCGGAGAATTCCTTATTATGCTCCCCGACATACTGGAGCATGGATTTCAGATCCTTGGTATCAATGAGAAGCAGACCGTTATCGTCTGCGATCTTGAATACAATGGTGAGAATATCGCTCTGTGTCTGATTCAGCTCCAAAAGCCTGGAAAGAAGCACCGGTCCCATCTCGGAAATGGTTGTTCTTAAAGGAATTCCCATTTTCCCGTATATATCCCAGAAAACAGAAGGGTAGGACTGATAGGAAAAGCCGCAGTCGTTAAGGCCCATATCCCGGATCCTTTTTTGCATGCTCTCACTGTCGCTGCCCGGACGGCACATGCCGGCCAGATCGCCCTTAATATCTGCCAGAAAAACAGGGACTCCCGCATCGCCGAAGGATTCTGCCAGCACCTTCAGGGTTACGGTCTTTCCGGTACCGGTGGCACCGGCGATGAGACCGTGGCGGTTGGCCATTTTCGGATGAATGCATACCCTCTCTCCGTTCGAGTCCCCAATCCAGATCTTATGATCGTAAAACATAAAAATCCCTCCGTATTCGTGTATGATCGTTGCATAAAAAGGCTGATTTGATAATACGCTTTTTTATAAAAAGAAGAAATCGCTGACTTTATTTTTTCATAAAAAACACAGAGCGTCAACCGTTTGTCCGTGTATTTAGAAAACATTTAAAAAACTTTAAGAACCTGTGCCTTGTACAGTCTGCTGTGGAATGCTACACTAATAATAAAAGGGGCGAAAAAGGGGGAATTTTGGAATATGAAACGGCAGAATTTTACGCTGAATTCACATGATCATATAACAAAGCTTCACGGCATGATGTGGAAGCCGGAGAAAGAAGTCCGGGCAGTGGTACAGCTGGTGCATGGAATGATTGAGTACGTGGAGCGCTATGATGCATTTGCGTCCTGGCTGGCAGAACGGGGAATTTTTGTCATCGGACATGATCATCTGGGGCATGGAGATTCTGTGGTGTGCAGGG
The DNA here is from genome assembly GCA_022763925.1 of Lachnospiraceae bacterium. GTDB lineage: Bacteria > Bacillota > Clostridia > Lachnospirales > Lachnospiraceae > JAGTTR01. The sequence goes on along the minus strand of JALERW010000083.1, from coordinate 14,958 downwards.
ACGACTGGGGGTTTTTCGAGGAAGAGAACGGGAATCGGGTGCTGCTGGAGGATATGCATCAGGTAAGGCTTCGTGCGCAGGAAAAATTTCCGGATGTGCCGTATCTGATTGTGGGACACAGTATGGGCTCCTTTCTGACCAGACAATATCTCTGCCTTCACGGAGAAGGGATCCACGCAGCGGTGATTCTGGGAACCGGAGATATGCCTGCGGGACTGCTCCGATTCGGAATGTTCCTGACCAGCTCCATGGCGTCGGTCAGGGGGTGGAGATACCGGAGCCGGCTTGTGAAGCTGATCGTATTCGGAACCTACAATAAGCGGATCCATCCGCACCGGACGGACAGTGACTGGATTTCCAGAGATGAGGCCATTGTGGATGCGTATAAGAAAGAACCCAGGACCTCCTTTGATTTTACACTGAACGGATATTATAATCTCTTTTACAGTATGTACTGCCTGAAAAACCGCGATTATCTGGAGCGGATGCCGACAGATTTTCCGATTCTTCTGGCTGCCGGAGCGGAGGATCCGGTGGGAAGCTACGGTGAAGGAGTCAGGCGGGTGCAGAAGGAGCTGCTTGCACTTGGCGTAAAGCAGGTTGATCTGAAGCTGTATCCCGATGACCGCCATGAGTTATTAAATGAGCTGGACCGGGAGCAGGTTTTTGAAGATATCGGAGGCTGGATCCTGCAGACACTGGACAATGGGCAGAAAGAATGGGAGAGGTAAGATGAGAAAGAGAAGTATGGGACGCAGAGTGGGAGTTCTTCTGGCGGCGGCAGTCCTCTGCACAGGGTTTCCGGCGGGAAAGCTTTTGCCGGTCGGTCAGGTCCTGGCTTCTTCCGGGGAGCAGGACAGACCGTTTGTGGCGCTGGGGGCGGATTTAAAGCCGCAGGAACGGGAAGACGTATTGAAGCAGCTGGGCGTGACGGAGGAGGAGCTGGCCGGATGCACGGTGGTGACCGTTACCAATGAGGAGGAGCATGCGTATCTGGATGATTATCTGGATGCCAACGTGATCGGAAGCCGCGCGCTTTCCTGTGTGCTGGTGAGGCCCCGGGAGAATGGCGCGGGGCTGGATGTGACGACGAAAAATATTTCCTACTGTACGATCAGCATGTATCGGAATGCACTGATTACAGCTGGCGTGGAGGATGCGGACATTACGGTGGCAGGTCCGTTTCCGATATCCGGAACTGCGGCATTGATCGGAATAACCAAGGCGTATGAGCAGATGACGGGGGAGGAAATATCGGAGGACAGCCTGAAAACTGCGGCCAATGAGCTGGTCCTGACCGGGGAGCTCGGGCAGGTGCTGGGGGATGCCGATCAGGCGGAGCAGCTGATTGCAGCGGTCAAGCAGGAGGTGGTCTCTTCCGGAATATCCGATGAGGAGGGTATTCGGGAGATACTTAAAAAAGCGCAGACAGAGCTTGGGATTTCGCTGGAAGAGGAGGATCAGGAGAAAATTATTGCTCTGATGAAGAAGGTGACAGGGCTTCACTTGGATGCAGACGCGCTGAAGGCACAGGCAAAGGACCTTTATGATAAGGTCAAAAATCTGGATCTGTCCGTGAGCCAGGATATGAAGGACAGCATCGGAGGCTTTTTTACAAAAATTCTGGAAAAAGTGCTGGATCTGGTGGAGAATATCCGAAAATAGGTTTGGGAATACTCATGTACATACAACGAGATTTCTGCCCGGCGGCAGAAGAAAGAAGGAGTGTGTACATGAGAATTTTATTTTATGGGACGAAACCCTATGACCGCATCTGGTTCGAACCCATGGCAAAGGATTATGGGTATGAGATAACCTTTCTGGAGGTCCAGTGTACAAAGGAAACCGTTTTTCTGGCCAGAGGCTACGATGCCATCTGCATTTTCATCAATGACACGGTTGATGCCGGTATGATCGACTGTCTTCACAGGGATAAGGTGAAGGCAATTCTGCTTCGAAGCGCAGGCTTTAACCATGTGGATATCCGGGCGGCCAAGGGAAAGGTAAAAATCCTTCGGGTACCAAGCTATTCGCCCCAGGCCGTGGCGGAGTATGCAATGGCAATGCTGCTGACGGTGAACCGGTTTACGCATCGGGCCTATACAAGGACAAGGGAATTCAACATGAGTATCAACGGACTGATGGGACAGGACCTCTATCACAAATGCGCCGGTATTATCGGAACCGGAAAAATCGGACAGGCCATGATTGATATCTGCCGGGGCTTCGGAATGCATATTGTGGCCTATGACCCATTTCCTAATGAATCTCTCGGCGTGGAATATCTGCCGCTTCCGGAGCTCCTTTCCCGGGCGGATGTGATAAGCCTGCATTGTCCATTGACAAACGACACCAGGTATATTATTAATGAAGAGACGATTTCATACATGAAGCCGGGCGTACTGCTGGTAAATACCTCCCGGGGCATGCTCATCGATTCCGGTGCGCTGATCGAGGGACTGCTGTCCGGGAAGCTGGCCGGTGTGGGGCTGGATGTCTATGAGGAGGAAGACGGCCTGTTTTATGAGGACCGCTCCAGTGAGATTATCGAGGATGGAGTGCTTGCCAGACTGATGACCTTTCCCAACGTGCTGATTACCTCACACATGGGCTTTTTTACGAAGGAGGCCATGCAGGCCATTGCCATCGAAACACTGGAAAATGCCTACATGCTGGAGCACGGTATGCCCCTGATCAATGAGGTCGTGGCAAAATAACAGCAAAACGGAGGTCAGATACAAATGAAAAATATCGTTCTGATAGGAATGCCGGGGTCCGGAAAAAGTACCGTTGGAGTAGTTCTTGCTAAAATGAAGGGGTTTCATTTTCTTGATTCGGATCTTGTGATCCAGGATCAGGAGGGAAGACTTCTTCATGAAATTATTGAGCAGGAGGGAAATGACGGTTTCCTGGCAGTGGAAGACCATATTAATGCCGGGATCGTCTGTGAACGTACGGTGATCGCAACCGGAGGAAGCGCAGTCTATGGAGAGCAGGCGATGAGGCATTTCAGGGAAATCGGAACGGTAGTGTATCTGAAGCTTTCCTGCAGGGAACTGGCCGGACGTCTGGGGAATCTGAAGGGAAGGGGCGTTGTCCTGAAGGACGGGCAGACACTGAAGGATCTGTATGACGAGCGGGTTCCGCTGTATGAGCGCTGGGCTGATATCACGGTGGAGGAAGACGGCTGCAGCATAGAGGAGACTGCTCGGAAAATTCTCTGTATGACAGAATTGTTATAAAAATACGATGAAAATACAGATTGTTACGGAATGGTGACGGCTTTAAATCTCTGAAAATAAAGGCTTTTTATAAATCCTTGACAAACGGGAAGGAGTTTGTTAAGATGACATTGTAACATTTCTTAATAAATTCGTAATAATTGTAATGGAAATGCATATACGACTCAAACATGATACCTGAAATGACCATTCACAATTGTTCAGGGAGGTAATTATGAGGACCCGAGAGAAGAAGTTGGCTGCTGTGGCGGGATGCCTGTTTGCGGCAGTTCTGTTTGCCTCTTCCTTCAGAGCGGAAGTTACCGTAACGAAGACAATGAAGCTGAATGCGGTTTCCGCCTCCGGTTTAAGCGCCGGAATTCAGACAGTTTTGAATGTGGCTGAGGAAACCGATGTTCATGAGGAAATTACAGAAGTATTGAATGAAGGTGTTGTTCAGAACAATCTTCCGGGCTATGACTGGAATGAGATGGCCATGTCGAATGTGGAGGATTCTGTAAATATGCGTCTGGAGCCATCAGAGGAGGCAGAGCTTGTCGGAAAGTTTCCGAAGGGCGCTTTTGGTGTTATTGTAGATGGTACAGAAGGCTGGACCAAGCTTTCCTCGGGTTCTGTGGAAGGCTGGGTAAGTGATGATTTTCTGTTGTTCGGAGTCGATGCGGAGGCCAGGGCACAGGAGCTTGGAAGCTATCAGGCAACGGTAAATACAGAGGCCCTTCGTATCCGCAAGGAGCCATCGGAGGATGCAGAGATATATGATCTGGCTGAGATGGGATCCGTATACCGGGTGGCGGAGCAGCAGGAAGGCTGGGTTGGAATCCAGCTGGATTCGTCGGTCGGCTATGTATCTTCAGAGTATGTCCGTGTGGAATTTCATCTGGAGACTGCGATGAGTATGGAAGAGATCCGGGCCGAGGAAGAGCGCCGGGCTTTGGAGGAAGCGCAGAAAGCAAAGGAAGCGGAGGAGAAGAAGCGTAAGGAGGCCGAGGAGAAGGCGGCAAATTCTTCCGATGTGGCAGTTCTGGCAGCACTTGTACAGCTGGAAGCAGGCGGAGAGTCTTATGAGGGCAAGCTGGCAGTGGCAAGTGTAGTGATGAACCGGGTAAGAAGCGGCTCCTATCCCAACAGTGTTTCGGGAGTTGTATATCAGAGCGGACAGTTCCCTCCGGCATCCGGTGCAAGAATGGCAGCGCTGGTTTCGGGCGGAGCAGGTGCTGACTGTGTGAAGGCTGCGAAACAGGCGATCGGCGGCGTTTCCAATGTGGGAAATCTGACGCATTTCCGTGCGGCAGGTCTCGGAGGAAGCCTTGTGATCGGCAATCATGCATTTTATTAACAGAAAAACAGATCGGCAGAGTGATTTCTGCAACCGTTAACGAGGATCGGGCGGCTTTCCGGAAGGAGAGCCGCTTTTTTTGACAGTAACGGTAATAAAAGTTTAAGAATACGTAAGTTGTAAAACAGCTTGAAATGTAGTAAGATTATTGTATGAATATTTTGAATCTGAGAAATACATTATAAAAAGAGAGGTGCAATGGTATGAACGCTATTTGCTGGCTGATTCTGATGCTGGTTCTTATCGGTATTGAGATCGCGACTCTTGGACTAACAACGATCTGGTTTGCGGGAGGAGCCCTGGGCGCGTTTATCGCAGCTGCGGCCGGAGGTGATTTTCCGGTACAGCTGATCGTATTCTTTGTAATATCTCTGGTGCTGCTTTTCGCCACAAGGCCGATTGCGGTGAAGTATCTGAACAGAGGCCGTACGAAGACGAATGCGGACAGCCTGGTGGGAAGAAAGGCGGTCGTCACGAAGGATATCGACAATCTGAAGTCAGAAGGGGAGGCCGAGGTGAGCGGCCAGATCTGGACGGCCAGGTCGGATGATGAGGATGTGAAGATCCCTGCGGGAGCCGTGGTGGAGATCCTCCGGATTTCCGGAGTGAAGCTGATCGTCAGGGATACGGCTGTGAAAGAGCATACAGAAGAACAGATACAATAACTTAAAAAATGGAGGATGAAACATGATTGGTTACATTGTAGGAGGAATTTTAGTAGTTGTTATCTTGCTGATCCTGGCTTCCTGTATCCGGATCGTTCCGCAGGCACAGGCGCTGGTCGTAGAGCGCCTCGGCGGCTATCAGGGAACCTGGGGCGTAGGAGTGCACTTTAAGGTGCCGTTTATTGACCGTGTGGCAAAGCGTGTCATTTTGAAGGAGCAGGTTGTGGATTTTGCTCCGCAGCCGGTTATCACGAAGGATAACGTAACCATGCGGATTGATACGGTAGTATTTTTCCAGATTACGGATCCGAAGCTCTTTGCATATGGAGTGGAGAATCCCATCATGGCGATCGAGAATCTGACGGCCACCACACTGCGTAACATTATCGGAGAGCTGGAGCTGGACCAGACCCTGACCTCCAGAGAAATTATCAATGCGAAGATGCGCACCTCCCTGGATGTGGCCACGGATCCCTGGGGAATTAAGGTAAACCGTGTGGAGCTTAAAAATATTATTCCTCCGGCAGCTATTCAGGATGCCATGGAGAAACAGATGAAGGCGGAGCGTGAGCGCCGTGAAGCGATCCTCCGCGCGGAAGGAGAGAAAAAGTCCACAATCCTTGTGGCAGAAGGTAAGAAGGAATCCGCTATTTTGGATGCAGAGGCAGAGAAGGAGGCAGCAATTCTCCGGGCAGAGGCTCAGAAGGAGCGTATGATCCGGGAAGCAGAAGGTCAGGCAGAGGCAATCCTGAAGGTACAGCAGGCAAATGCAGACGGACTGCGTTTCCTGAAGGAGGCAGCTCCGGATGATGCCGTGCTTCAGCTGAAGGCACTGGATGCCTTTATGAAGGCAGCGGACGGCAAGGCAACCAAGATCATCATTCCTTCCGAGATTCAGGGACTGGCAGGATTGGTGACCTCTGCAGCTGAGCTGGCTAAGAAGGATGACGTCAGCAAGACAGAGGCATAGGTCAGGAGAAAATAAAACAGAAGGGCTCTTTTGGGAGCATGAAAAGAAGAGGGGAATTCTCATTTTTCCAAAGAGGGAAGGAGAATTCTCTCCTTTTATTTCACAGAAATTGTTTCTGCAGCAGTCAGGTGCAGAAGGGAGGAATCTAGTTGCAGCCGGTAATAGATTTGGAAAAAGAATATGGTCTGGCGCTGGAGGGTGGAGGCGCCAAGGGGGCGTATCAGATCGGCGCCTGGCAGGCATTGGAAGAGGCCGGAGTAAAGATCCGGGGCGTATCAGGTACTTCTGTGGGAGCCCTGAACGGCGCTCTGATCTGTCAGGGAGATCTTGAGACGGCGAAAATGCTCTGGGCCAATATCAGTTATTCAAAAATCATGGATGTGGACGACGACCGGATGGAGCGGATGTTTCAGGGAACGCTGAAGTGGAAGGAGGCTCTGGAGGAGCTGACGAAGTTTATCGCGGACAGGGGAGCAGATATTACTCCGCTGAAAAATCTGATCGCGGAGCATGTGGATGAGGAGAAGCTGAGGAACAGCGGACGGGAGCTGTTTGTGTCCACGTATTCGGTGACGGATCGGATGCAGCTGGATGTGGATATACGGGATATGCCGGAAGGCTATGTGAAGGATCTTTTGCTGGCAAGCGCGTACCTGCCGGTATTTCGCAATGAAAAGCTGCACGGAAAGACCTATCTGGACGGCGGGGTGAATGATGTGATCCCGGTGGATGCGCTGATCAAACGCGGATATAAGGATATTATCATGGTGCGGATCTTCGGGGTGGGAAGAGAAAAACGGATTGAAATTCCCGGGGATGTGAATATGTACAGCATCGAGCCAAGGGTGGATCTGGGAAATATCATTGATTTTAACAGTGAGAAGAGCAGGCGGAACATGGTGACCGGCTATTATGATGCCCAGCGCTTTCTTTACGGCCTCGCCGGATCGATTTACTATATTGAACAAACGCACGAACAGTGCTATTATTTAAAGCAGCTGACATCGGTAAAACAGGAGATACTTATCGGGCTCTCAGAGGAATACCGGCTGGATCCGGATCCGGATATGCAGCTGCGAAATCTCCTGGAGGTGCTTTTGCCTGTGTTTGCAGGAGAGCTGAGGCTTTCGAAGGAATGGACTTACGGAGAACTTTATCTGGGGATTCTGGAAGCGACGGCAAGGCTTCTGCGTGTTCCCAAATATCAGATTTATACTGTGGAGAGCCTGAAGGAAAAGGTACTGGAGAGGTACCGGGAGGAAGAGGCAGAACTTCCGCCGTTTTCCCGGCTGATTCTAAATGAGCAGATGAAATGAAACAATACAGCCGGAGGATAAGAATACCGGCATGAAGGAGAACGAGGATCATGAATTTAAAAGGACGTAATTTTCTGACACTGAGAGATTATACACCTGAGGAGATCACCTATCTTCTGGACCTGGCAGCAGAGCTGAAGGATAAGAAGAAGAAGGGAATTCCGGTGGATGTGCACCGGGGCAAGAATGTGGCTCTGATTTTCGAGAAGACCAGCACGAGAACGCGATGCTCGTTCGAGGTGGCGGCTCATGACCTTGGAATGGGGACAACCTATCTGGATCCGTCAGGCTCCCAGATCGGCAAGAAGGAAAGTATTGCCGATACGGCGAGAGTGCTGGGAAGAATGTATGAAGGCATCGAATACCGGGGATTCGGGCAGGAGATCGTGGAGGAGCTGGCGAAATATGCGGGAGTTCCGGTGTGGAACGGCCTGACCAATGAGTTCCATCCGACGCAGATGCTGGCGGACCTTCTGACCATCCGGGAAAAATTCGGTACACTGAAGGATGTGAAATTTACATATATGGGAGATGCCCGCTTTAATATGGGGAATTCTCTGATGATCGCCTGTGCGAAGATGGGTATGCATTTTACGGCATGTGCGCCGAAGGAGTATTTCCCGGCGAAGGAGCTGGTGGAGGAATGCCGTGAAGTGGCAGCGCAGACCGGTGCAACGATCACCCTTACCGATGATGTGGAGCAGGGAACGAAGGGGGCGGATGTGATCTATACGGATGTTTGGGTATCCATGGGGGAACCGGACGAGGTATGGGAGACCAGAATCCGTGAGCTTTCCCCTTATCAGGTGAATAAGAAAGCAATGGATAATGGCTCTGACCGGGTGATTTTCATGCATTGCCTTCCGGCGTTCCATGATCTGAAGACAAAGATCGGCAGGGAAATGGGAGAGAAATTCGGTATCCGGGAGATGGAAGTAACGGATGAGGTGTTTGAATCGGAGCGCTCCGTTGTCTTTGACGAGGCAGAGAACCGTATGCATACCATTAAAGCGGTTATGCTTGCGACTCTCGGGGAAGAATAGAAAAATATGAAGCTGAGCGAGAAGAAGTTTATATGTGATATTGCCGGCATACTGTTTGCGGGAGGGGTCCTGTGCAGTTCCTGCTTCGTGTTTTTCAGTCTGGAGCAGTATATGCACATGATGCCGCTGGTATTTGGTTTTGGTGCGCTGATGCTTGTGACACTGTGTGTGCGCTTCCGTCTTGTGGGCAGAAAGCGCTGTGCGTGGGGCTGCGGGATCCTGACCGGAGTGCTGGTGATTTTCTGTGTGATTTCGGTTGTTTGTCCCAAAGGAGTATAGATGCAGGAAAAAATTTTGGAGATGCTGAAGCAGGAAAAAGAGAATGGTTATGTTTCCGGTCAGGAGCTTTGCGAGCGGCTGGGGGTTTCCCGCACGGCTGTCTGGAAGGTGATCCGGCAGCTGAAGGAGGCCGGTTATGTGATTGATTCCGTGCCAAACCGGGGATACCGTCTGTGTGAAAGCCCGGATGTGCTGAGCCATGCGGAGGTCGCAGCGCTCCTTCGGACCTCCTGGCTTGGACAGAAGCTGTACTGCCTTGAGGAGACGGATTCCACCAATATTCAGGCGAAGCGTCTGGCGGAGGAAGGCGCCCCGGAGGGAACACTGGTGATTGCCGATATGCAGAGCGCCGGAAAGGGAAGCCGGGGAAGATGCTGGGAGTCACCGAAAGGAACCGGGATTTTTATGAGTGCGGTGTTCCGCCCGAAGCTCCTGCCGGTGAAGGCATCTATGATTACGCTGGTTGCGGCCTACAGCATTGCGTCGGAGCTTCGGAAGACTTACGGGCTGGATGTAAAGATCAAGTGGCCCAATGACATTGTCCTGAACCGGAAAAAGATCGTGGGTATCCTGACGGAGATGAGCTCGGAGATGGACTTTATCCATTATATTGTGACCGGGATCGGGATCAATGTGAATATGGAGAAATTCCCGGAAGAACTGGCGGACAAGGCTACCTCTCTGTATATGGAGAGCGGAACCCGTTTCCAAAGAGCAAAGCTGGCGGCATCGTTCCTGAATCGTATGGAGAAGGATTATGAGCAGTTTGCAGCGCAGGGAAGCCTTGCGTTTTTAAAGGATGCGTATAATGAGATGCTGATCAACCGAGGGGAAACGGTCCGGATCCTGCAGTATCAGGGGGAATGGTGCGGTATTGCCCGGGGAATCAATGAGAACGGTGAGCTCCTGGTGGAGAAGCCGGACGGCACCATCCGGGAGGTGTTTTCGGGAGAGGTTTCCGTGCGGGGGCTTTACAGCTATGTATAGAGATCGGAAGATCGGAGGAAAAATTATGAAGGAAGAGATGGAAGACCGGGTGGTATTGTGCTGCTCCAACGCCTATGAAAAGAAATTTTATCTGAATCAGGATTTTCAGGCGCTTCCGCAGCATATCAAGGATGAGCTGAAAATCATGTGCGTGCTTTATACGGAGGAAATCGGAGGAATCCTCAGTCTGGAATATGAAGCGGACGGGACTCTGGAATTTTCTGTCCGTTCACAGAGTGATGATTTCTTTTTCGATGAAATCGGGAGCGTACTGAAAATAAAAGAACTGCAAAGGGAAAAAAGGGAGCTGCTGGAATCGCTGGAGCTGTTCTATAAAGTGTTTTTTCTGCAGGAACAATAAAGGGAGGGGACTAAAATGCTGTTAGTAATTGATGTGGGAAACACCAATATTACACTGGGAATTTTTCGGGGCGAAGAGGTGGTTGCGACCTTTCGTCTGACCACGAAGCAGTCGAGAACGTCGGATGAATACGGAGTGGCCATCTGCAACCTGCTGGAGCATCGGGATATCCGCCTGAAGGATATTGAGGATATTATCATTGCATCGGTGGTGCCGGACATCATGTATTCCCTGACCAGCGCGCTGGTAAAATATTTCGACAAGACTCCGCTGGTTGTGGGCCCCGGCATCCGGACCGGCATCCGCATTGCCACGGAGAATCCCAGGGAGATCGGCGCAGACCGGATTGTGGATTGTGTGGCCGCTTATGAGCTGTATGGCGGACCGGTGCTCGTCATGGATTTCGGGACGGCAACCACCTACGATGTGGTGACAAAAGAAGGAGCATTTATTGCGGGAATTACAGCTCCGGGTATTCAGACCGCCAGCCGTGCCCTGTGGGGAGATGCGGCCAAGCTGCCGGAGGTGGAGATCAAGAAGCCGGCATCCATCCTTGCAAGGGAGACGATTTCCAGCATGCAGGCCGGAATTGTATACGGCTGCATCGGTCAGACGGAATACATTATCCGTCAGGTGATCAAGGAGACCGGCTACAATGATCTGATTACGGTTGCCACCGGCGGCCTTGGAAAGATCATTTCCGATGAGACGGAGCTGATCCAGTATTATGATCCGACACTGACCCTGCATGGTCTGCGGCTGATCTATAATAAGAACCGGTAAGGAGCGGGCTGCATAATGAGTGAGCGTGCCAGGAAAACACTTGTGATCGGAACTGTGGTCTTGGACAATCCATTTATACTTGCACCAATGGCAGGGGTAACGGACCTGCCATTTCGTGTGTTATGCGCAGAGCAGGGAGCCGGCCTTGTCTGTATGGAAATGGTCAGTGCCAAGGCGATTTATTACAGGAATAAAAATACGGAAGCGCTGATGGAGATTCATCCGGACGAGAGGCCGGTTTCCCTGCAGCTTTTTGGCTCCGATCCGGTTATCATGGGCGAAATGGCCCGAAAGATCGAGGAGCGTCCCTTTGACATCCTAGACATCAACATGGGATGTCCGGTGCCCAAGGTGGTAAATAACGGAGAAGGCTCGGCGCTGATGAAGGATCCGAAGCTGGTTGGAGAAATTGTCACATCCGTCGTCCGGGCGGTGAAAAAGCCGGTGACTGTGAAGATCCGAAGCGGCTTTGACGAAGCGCATATCAATGCGGTGGAGATCGCCAGGATCATCGAGGACTGCGGAGCTGCGGCGGTGGCAGTGCATGGGAGGACCAGAGCACAGTATTATGCTGGAAAGGCTGACTGGGATATTATACGGCAGGTAAAGGAAGCAGTACACATTCCGGTCATCGGAAACGGGGATGTGACCTGTACATCCGATGCAGAGGCCATGTTTTCGCAGACCGGCTGTGACGGAATTATGATCGCCCGGGGAGCCAGAGGGAATCCGTGGATCTTCCGGGAGCTCAGCGAGTGGTACCGGACGTGGGATAACCGGCAGGAAGATGGCCCGGAGGCAGCGGAACAGGCAAACCGGCCGGAGCAGGGGGAGACGCCGGTGCATCACCCGGATATGGAAGAGGTGAAGCAGATGATCCTGCGCCATGGCAGGCTGGCGGTGAAATGGAAGGGAGAATATACGGGCATCCGGGAAATGCGCAAGCATGTAGCCTGGTATACGGCCGGTTTTCCCAACTCTTCCAGGCTGCGGGCCCGGGTCAATGAGCTGGAGACACTGAAATCTCTGGAACAGCTTATGGAGGAATGGGTGTAGAAGCATTTCCGGTGGCATTTGAGAGAATAAGCAGTCATATACTGTACAAAGTGCTGTGAGCAAAGCAGGAATGTGTTCTATGGATGAGCCTGAATTTACGGTGGTAAGACTCCGGGGAGAGGAGGAGGCGCTGGAGCTTCCTTCATTCTGGAGAAAATTCCGGGGAAAAACGGCGCAGAAGATAAAATATCGATGGCTGATGTGGCGTCTGCCGCTGGCCTGTGGGGAGCTGATCTGCCTGAACCAGTGTGGGGAGGAGATATGGCTCCCTTTTACGAGAGAGGATCTGGCTGCTTATTCGAACGAAGAGCTTACGGATATGCTTCACCGCATAATCATAGAAAAAGGTGCGCAGAATATGGTGGTGGATAAGCTGTTGGAGCCGTATCTGGAAAAAGGCCTCAGGATCGACGGAAGGCTGATGCCGCTTCTGATGCTGAAGGAAATCGTAAGCTTCGTGTGCCGGAAGCATCAGATTTCCTGGAGAGAGCTGAGGCCGGTGGTAATCGCGGGGGAAGCGGAAGCGACGCGCTGGACGCTGAACTGTCTGGGGGATCAGCTGAACCGGCTGACGATCGTGACGAAGGAGCCGGGAGCCTATGAGTCTTTTGCCAGGTATTCCTATGAGGAAAACGGTCTTCTGGTTAGTATCCGGCCCCGGCCGGTGACTGCAGATCTGTACGGGAATCTGGTGATTGAGCTGGACCCCTGTCGGGAAAAGGATTATCTTTATTACCGCAGCGGAAGCATTGTACTGAATCTGTCCGGGAACAGATACCGGACGCTGGATGCCTGTATTCGAAGAAAGGATCTGATCTGTTATAATCGGTTTGATATAAGAGCAGACGGTGTATTGTGGGATAACCGGATCCTTCAGGCCGTGATCTATAAAACGGCTACGGCCTTTGGCGCGGGACAGCTCGGAGAAGGCAGTAAAATCAAGGATTTATATGGATTTGCAGTGGAAAAAACGGGACTGGAATCTTGACATTCCATAAGGGATAAGTTATAATTTTGAGATTGCCGAGAGGTTCCTGAGCATGGCTGCGGAGCCGGAGCGCAAGACAGGAACGGATTAATCTGGAATGTATGGAATGGCAGACAGCTCTTTGTTCTGCCGAACATTGGAGGGTGAAGTTTTAAAATGGAAGAAAAGAAGAATTTACTTACCTTTACCGGTTTAAAAAAGCTGGAAGAGGAGCTGCACGATTTAAAGGTAGTAAGAAGAAAAGAGGTTGCCGGTAAGATCAAGGAAGCGAGAGAACAGGGGGATCTGTCCGAGAATGCCGAGTATGATGCAGCCAAGGATGAGCAGCGTGATATCGAGGCAAGAATCGAGGAGATCGAGAAAATCCTGAAAAACGTGGAAGTCGTTGATGAGGATGAGGTTGACCTGGAGAAAATCAGTGTGGGCTGCAGGGTAAAGGTATATGATATAGAGTATGATGAGGAAATGGAGTTCAGCCTGGTGGGTTCCTCCGAGGCGAACAGCTTAAAGGGCAAGATTTCCAATGAATCTCCGGTGGGCAAGGCACTGATCGGAGCCAAGGTCGGAGATGTTGTGGAAGTGGAGACCCAGGCAGGACTGATTCAGTATAAGGTGCTGGAGATTCAGCGTTCCAATTAAGCGGCGGATATGCTGACTGCCGGCTTTTCGGCTCTGCCCGGACAAAAGGGCTGCCGGAGGGTGTGAATATAAGGGAGAGATAAACGAAGGAGGGAATATTTTGGGCGAACAGAAGAATGTTCAGGAACAGGATATCAACCAGCTTCTGAAGGTGCGCCGGGAAAAGCTCGTGCAGCTGCAGGAGGCGGGAAAGGATCCGTTTGAGATTACCAAATATGATGTGACCCATCACAGTACAGAGATCAAGGATCATTTTGAGGAGCTGGAAGGGAAGGAAGTATCCATCGCCGGACGTATGATGTCCAAGCGTGTCATGGGTAAGGCTTCCTTTTGTAATGTACAGGACCTGAAGGGAAATATTCAGTCCTATGTTGCCAGAGACAGTGTGGGCGAGGAAGTTTACAAGGAATTCAAGAAATACGATATCGGTGATATCATCGGCATAAAGGGAGAGGTATTCAAGACAAAGACCGGAGAGATCTCCATTCATGCGTCTTCCGTCATCCTTCTTTCCAAGAGTCTCCAGATCCTTCCGGAGAAATTCCATGGCCTGACGAACACCGATATCCGTTATCGTCAGAGATATACGGACCTGATCATGAATCCTGAGGTAAAGGATACCTTTATCAAGCGGTCGAAGATTCTGAGTTCCATCCGCCGGTATCTGGACGGACAGGGCTTCATGGAGGTGGAGACTCCGATGCTGGTTGCCAATGCAGGCGGCGCTGCTGCAAGACCGTTTGAGACTCATTTCAATGCCCTTGACGAGGATCTGAAGCTTCGTATTTCTCTTGAGCTGTATCTGAAGCGTCTGATCGTAGGCGGCCTGGAGCGTGTATATGAGATCGGCCGGGTATTCCGCAATGAGGGACTGGATACCAGACATAACCCAGAATTCACTCTGATGGAGCTGTATCAGGCTTACACGGATTACAACGGAATGATGGATCTGACTGAGAACCTGTACCGTCATGTGGCGCAGGAGGTTCTCGGAACAACAAAGATTACTTATAAGGGTATTGAAATGGACCTGGGCAAGCCGTTTGAGCGGATTACCATGGTAGATGCCGTGAAGAAGTATTCCGGCGTAGATTTCTCTGAGATCCATACACTGGAAGAGGCGAGAGCCGCTGCGGATGCTCACCATGTGGAGTATGAGGCACGTCACAAGAAAGGCGATATCCTGAATCTGTTCTTCGAAGAATTCGTGGAAGAGCATCTGATCCAGCCAACCTTTGTTATGGATCACCCTGTTGAGATCTCTCCGCTGACCAAGAAGAAGCCGTCCAATCC
>JALERW010000040.1 GCA_022763925.1 Lachnospiraceae bacterium | reverse complement strand
TTCCCCGTTACAGGAAGCGCATATGACTGTATGCAGTAACAGGTGGTATAACGATAGTGCAGGCTTTCGTCCTTTTACGGGCGGAGGCCTTTTTCATTGTACTGCGAAGGAATGGATGCCGGGCGATTGGCTCCATAATTTCTAAGGAGGAACAGGAAAGATGAAGGACATGGTTGAGATTCGGTGGCATGGCCGGGGCGGCCAGGGTGCCAAGACCGCATGTATGCTTCTTGCAGATGCAGCTTTTACAGCGGGAAAATATGTACAGGGATTTCCGGAATACGGGCCGGAGCGTATGGGGGCACCCATTACGGCCTATAACCGTATCAGCGAAGAGCGCTGCGGAATTCATTCCAATATTTATGAGCCGGATTATGTTGTGGTTGTGGACGAGACACTGCTGGAAGCCGTGGACGTGACGAAGGGACTGAACCCCGAAGGGGCGATCGTTATTAATTCCGAGAAAAAGCCGGAGGAGTTAAAGCCGCTGCTGGGCGGCTACAGCGGGAAGGTGTACACCGTGGATGCAAGAAGGATATCCGAGGAATGCCTCGGAAAATATTATCCGAACACACCGATGCTGGCAGCGATTGTGCAGGTAAGCCGGGTGCTGGAGCCGGACCGGTTTGTGGCAGATATGGAAACCTCCTTTAAGCATAAATTTGCAACCAAGCCTCAGGTGATTGCGGGCAATATGAAGTGCCTGAAGGAAGCAATGAAGGAGGTATGTGCGTAATGATAAAGAAAGCGGGAGATATCAATGAACAGACGCCCTGGCAGGAAATGACCGTGGGCGGAGAAATATATGAAGGCGGAACGGCCCGTGCGACCATCACCGGTGAGTGGCGTTCCAACCGTCCGGTGTGGAAGGAGGATAAATGCAAGCAGTGTCTGCTGTGCGCACCATTCTGCCCGGATTCTTCCATCCCGGTGCTATCCGGGAAACGGAAGGAGTTTGACTATGATCACTGCAAGGGATGCGGTATCTGCTGGAAGGTATGCCCCTTTGAGGCGATCGATTTTGTAAAGGAGGGAGAGGAATGAGCATTCGTGAGCGGCTTTCCGGAAATGAGGCCGTGGCCTATGCCATGCGTCAGATTGATCCGGATGTATTTGCGGCGTTTCCCATTACGCCCTCAACGGAGATTCCCCAGTATTTTGCCCAGTATGTGGCAGACGGGAAGGTAAACACGGAATTTGTCACGGTGGAATCCGAGCATTCCTCCATGTCAGCCTGCATCGGCGCGGAGGCTGCAGGTGCAAGGGCCGTGACCGCCACCTCCTCCTGCGGGCTTGCCCTGATGTATGAGATGCTGTATGTGGCTGCATCCTCCCGGCTTCCCATTACGCTGGCCTGCGTGAACCGGGCACTGACCGGTCCCATTAATATCAATAATGACCACTCGGATTCCATGGGGGCACGGGATACCGGCTGGATTCAGATTTATGCCGAAAACAATCAGGAGGCGTACGACAATTACCTTCAGGCCATGCGCATTGCGGAGGATCCAAAGGTTCGTCTGCCCATTATGATCTGTCAGGATGGCTTTATTACTTCCCACGCGGTGGAGAATATTCTTCTGGAGGAGGATGAGGCAGTAAAAAAATTCGTGGGTGAGTATCATCCGGAAAACTATCTGCTGAAGCATGAGAATCCTCTGGCGGTCGGGCCTTACGACGTATGCCCGTACTACATGGAGCATAAGGTGCAGCAGGCGGAAGCCATGAAAAACGCCAAGCAGGTGATCCTGCGGGTGGCAGAGGATTTTGAGAAGACCTTTGGCAGAGCCTATGGGTTCTTTGAGGAATATCGTATGGAGGATGCCGAGGCGGCAGTTGTTCTCATCGGAAGTACGGCCGGAACGGCAAAGGCCTGCGTAGACCGGATGAGAGAACAGGGACATAAAGTGGGCCTGATTAAGCTGAGGGTATTCCGTCCCTTCCCGGGCGAGGAGCTGGCGGCTGCGCTTTCCCATGTGAAAGCAGTGGCAGTCATGGATAAGAGCGAGAGCTTTTCCTCCTGCGGAGGTCCCGTTTTTGCTGAAACGTGCGCGGCGTGTTATGCACTGGAAAACCGGCCTCTTATGATCGATGTGGTCTATGGCCTGGGCGGAAGAGACTGTACCGTTCAGAATGTAGAGCGGGTGTTCCTGCATCTTATGGATATCATACGGACAGGAAAGGCAGGGCCGCGGTATATTCATATGGGACAGAGAAGTCTTGAAGAGGAGGTGCTGTAGTATGGCATATCATTTTAAAGCGGAACTGAGTAAACCGGAGCGTTTTGTGGGCGGCCATCGTCTTTGCTCGGGCTGCGGAGCCGGTATCCTTTCCCGTGCAGTGACAAGGGCATTGGATGAAAAGGATAAGGCAGTGATCTGCAACGCCACCGGCTGCCTGGAGGTTTCTTCCTTCCTGTATCCGTATACGGCATGGGAGGATTCCTATATCCATTCGGCTTTTGAAAATGCTGCAGCCACCTGCAGCGGTGTGGAGGCGGCGTATCTGGCGCTGAAGCGAAAGGGGAAAATAGATGATACATACAAGTTCCTTGTCCTGGGAGGGGATGGGGGCACCTATGATATTGGTTTCCAGTCCCTGTCCGGAGCCATGGAGCGCGGCCATGACATGGTATATTTCTGTTACGACAACGAAGCATATATGAACACGGGGATCCAGAGATCTTCTGCGACGCCCAGATTTGCCAATGCCACCACAACTCCCGTCGGATCCGTGTCTGCAGGAAAGAAGCAGAACAAGAAAAATCTGACGGAGATCATGGTATCTCACGAGATTCCCTATGTGGCGCAGACGACCTTCATCGGCAATATGAAGGATCTGCATGAAAAAGCACACCGTGCGATCTATACACCGGGTGCAGCTTTCGTAAATGTAATGTCCCCCTGCCCCAGAGGCTGGCAGTATCCGACAGAGCTTCTGGCGGATATATGCAAAATGGCAGTGGAGACCTGCGTATGGCCTCTGTATGAGGTGATTGAGGGGCAGTGGTATCTGAATTACATACCGAAAAAGAAGCTTCCGGTAACGGAGTTCATGAAGCTGCAGGGAAGATTTAAGCACTGCTTCCAGCCAGGGAATGAGTGGATCATTGAAGCAGCGCAGCAATACGTGGATGCCCAGTGGGAGAAGCTGCAGGAGCGCTGCGGAAGATAAAGAGGATAAAATAAGGAAAGCCTGTCTGTCCGAAATACGAAGGCAAACAGGCTTTTGCTTTTTTATGAATGGCTGATGCAGGACATCCGGCTGTGAGAGCTGCCTCACAGAGCTTCAATATAGGGATTCACCACTGCCAGGAATTCTTTTTCTCTCAGCCACCAGTCCTTTTTGGAGGTGCTGCAGAGCATTTTGCCGTCCCTGCCGTAGAGCGGAGCGCGGTCTGTGGTTCCGATGATCCAGGCGCGAAAGTCCTCATAGCGCATTTTGACCACATCCTCTACAAAATGCAGATGAAAAACAGGATCTGTTACTCTGCAGAAATAGATCTGGCAGAAGGCATTGTCATGATAATCTCCCTTATCCACGATCTGCCGTATATTGCCGATATGCACCAGATCCTCTTTGGAAAGCGTGATGCCAAGCTTTTCGGCGGTATTTTCAATAATTGCTTCCTCAAAGGTCTCCTCCGGATCAATATGGCCGCTGGAGATCAGGTCGTAAAGTCCCGGAAAATCCTTGCGGTGTCTGGAGCGTTGGCGGAAATACAGCCATTTTTCTCCTTCCTTTTCTTCCATCATCCACAGATGGACAACCTGGTGGAGAAGGCCCTTGGCATGCACCTCTGAGCGGGAAGCGACTCCGATTACATTATAAAGATTGTCATAAATTTTAAGAATTTCTTCTTCCATACAGAACCCCTTCATATATGTATATAGTTTTTTGCTCTTTTATTATACACTTCTCCATAAAATTTTAAAGGATAAAATAAAGTTTTGTAAGAAAAAATTAAAAGGGAAAACAGAAATAGACCATATACTGTATCTATGAAGAAGATAGAGGAAAAAAGAAGGGAAGATGGCGTTTGAAATTATACGGAGAGCCGAAAAAGAAGACTGCGGTCTGTATAGCGGCAGGAGGGATGGCGCTGGTACTGCTGTTCTGTGTGCAGATCCGCAGGGATAAGGAGAGAATACGGGAGGCAGATGTTTCGGACCTGACCGAAGAAGCGACTCTGGTCTTCGTGATTGATGAGGTGACACCGGGAGAATATATCCGGGTGGAAGGCTATGCCTATGTGGCGGGGGAATCGATCCATACGGTTGATCAGAGGGTACTGCTTTACGATGCACAGGAAAACCGGTATTATGAGATTCCGACACAGCTGAAGGCACGGGAGGAGCTGAACCAGACGGATGAAGATAAGAAAAATTATTCCGGGGGCGGTTTCCTGGCAAAGGTGAAGACGGCGGCGCTGAAAAAGGACTGTTCGGAATATGAGATTTGTGTGGCCTACCGCAGCGACGGACACCGGATGCTTGCGCACAGCAATCGGATGCTGGATGGCCGGGAAGCAGGGGAATTATGAAAGAGGCGTGCAGAACGATTTTCAAAAAGGATTATGTACCTTTTGCGCTCCTGGCTGCGGCGATGCTGGTGCTTCATCTGCTGGTGCCGGGGCTTACAAAGGACGACCGGTATTACTGGAATGTGCTGAATGAGCAGAATACGATTTCCTATCTGGCAGAGAACTGGAACGGCTGGACATCAAGACTTTTTATTGAAGGGGTTGCCATATGGGTGGAGCATCTGCCGATGGCGGTATGGAAGGTACTGGATACGCTGATCTATACGATGATGGGGGTGACAATATCAGCCCTTTTTTTCAGAGACCATAAACGGCAGCTGAATTTCTGGCTGGTGGGGCTGATGCTGGCATATCCGTTTGTCCATATGTCCACCGCGGGCTGGATGACGACTACGATCACCTATCTGTGGCCTCTTGCGGCCGGCCTTGGGGCCTGCCTGTATTTTGTGCGCGTGCTGGACGAAAAGAAGCTTCGATGGTATGAATATCCGATATATACGGTATGTGTTCTGTATGCCGGCAGCCTGGAGCAGATGAGCGCGGTGATGACGGCAGTCACTTTCCTTTTTGTAATGTATCTGACGGTACAGGAGAAGCACAGGATCTTCCCCTGGGTGATGTTTCTGTTGTCTGTCCTGAAGCTGGCGGCCGCTGTTTTGTGTCCGGGAAATGCAGTCCGGACCGCCTCAGAGATCAGGCAGTGTTTTACGGATTACCGAATGCTTTCCCTGACGGATAAGATACAGCTGGGGTATTCCAGTACACTGGAGAAGGTATTTTTTTCACCGGAGCTCCCATTCCTTTTTCTTTTTATCCTTGTGACGGTTACGGTATTTAGCAGAAGCAGGGATCTCTTTTACCGGGCTGCGGCAGCAGTGCCGCTGTGCACTGCTCTCCTGCTGGGGCCTCTGCGGGGATTTTTGGGAGAACTGTTTCCCGGTTTTGCGGAGATGAAAAAGGCTTTCGGAAAATACGGAGCAGTGGAGCTGGGCAGCTTTGACTGGAAGAGAAGCTATGTCCCGGTAATCCTTCTGGGGACAGCCTGCGTGGCGCTGCTGGTGTCGGTGTATGGTTTGTACGGAGATTGTGCCCGGGGCTTTCTGGCTCTGTTTATTCTTATCCTTGGCTTTGGAACCCGGGTGGTCATGGGCTTTTCTCCTACTATCTGGAAATCGTCTGACCGTACCTATCTATTCTTTCTGTTTTCGGCGCTGATTGTTTCCGGAATGATACTTCACGATTTTTATGATATTTATCAGGAAAAGGTTCGTAAAAAAATCGGCTGGATGCTTGGAATCGGGGGTATTGCCGCATGGGGAAGCTGTCTGATGCTGATGGGATGAAAAAAGGAAGCTGTTGTGTTACAAATAACGTGGAGAAAAAATAAGTTGCAAAGCCCCTTGACTACTATAGGTATATTTGATATCATCATAAATATATAATACGTCTATAACCATATGGAGGGGAAATGTTGAAGGAGAATGGATTTGTTCCCATGTATCAGCAGATTAAGACTGCTATTAAAGCATCTATTGATGACGGAACATACAAACCAAAGGAAAAGATTCCTTCTGAGCCGGAACTGAGCCAGGAGTACGGGGCAAGCCGTATTACGGTGCGCCGGGCAGTGGAGGAGTTGTGCAATGAAGGATATCTGATAAAGATGCAGGGAAGAGGAACCTTTGTGAGTGCTCCGCGTATCCACAGAAAGTTTACGGGGATAGCCGGGCACGTCAGAAGTTTTACTCAGGCGTGCATGGATGAAGGTATGACTGCCGGAGGAAAGGTTTTGGAACGGCAGATCGTTCCGGTTCGCAAGGACGAGAGGGAGTTTTTTCATCTGGAAAAGGATGCGCTGCTGATTCATATTGAACGTCTTCGCACGGCGGACGGACAGGCTGTTTTGTTGGAAAATCATTTTTTTCCGTACAATGATTTTAAAGAGCTGATGACCATGGATCTGCAGGATGTATCTATTTTTGCAATGATAGAACAGGTTTATGGACGAAAATTCTCCGATACATATTACAGAACCCTGGAAATCACAAAGGCGTCCTCAGATGAAGCTCAGAAAATGGGAATTCCGCTGAATGAGCCGCTGTTTTACATGAATGTGTATTTTCTGGATCAGAATAATAAGCCGCTTTGCATTGGCCGACAGTACTATATGGGCAGTCGTTATATGTTTGCATGGTAAAACTGAATATAATTGGTACTTTTGACCGCAAGCCTGACTTCTGAAAAAGCCGGACCTGCGGTTTTTGTTTGTTCGCGAATGAGAAAGCTTCATGAAATTTGTAGGAAAAGCACAAAAAAAATCTTGACTTTTTTAAACTGACGATGTAAGATACGACTATAACGTAATAAACATCTATGACGTTATAGTTGTATATAAAAAGGAGATATATTAATGGTAAAGTTTGCTGCTGCCGGGTATGTGTGTATTGATTATTATCCGGATCTCGATGGCCGTTATTATGTGACCGGAAATGGCGTAGACGTTTTGTTTAATTTGCTGGATATGAGAGATGATGTACAGTCTTCCATCATTTCTGCTGTTTCCGATGATGTATATGGAAAAGATTCTGTGAAAGCATTTGAGGAAAGAAAGATCGACTGTTCTCATCTGGACATTATCCCGGGAGGTGAGACTCCCAGTGTTCCGCTGCATCTGATTCAGAATGACAGGGTTCATGGAGATCCTGTGCGAGGCATCATGGCAGACTATGAATTTTCAGATGAAGCAATTGATTTTATCTGCACGCACGATATGATGCATACCGATTTCACAGGAAAACTGATCAAAAGGCTTCCTGAGATCCGTAAAAGAGGAGTAAAGGTATTTTTTGACCTGAGTAACAGACGGGATCATCCGGATCTGGAATTTGTTCTGAGCAATATCGATTGTGGGCTTGTCTCTTTTGACGGCGATATGGAAGAAGGTAAAAAATTCCTTTGTCACGCTCATGAACTTGGAGCGAAACTTATGATCGCTACATTTGGGGAAAAGGGATCCCTTGCTTATGACGGTGAGAATTTTTATAAGGGAGAGATTGTTCCGGTGGAGCAGGTGGTGAACACAGTCGGTGCGGGAGATTCCTATTTCGCAGGCTTTATTTCGGGACTGATCGACGGAAAACCTATTCCGGAATGTATGAAAGAGGGGGCCAGAAGATCCGCTCAGGTCATTTCGGGTTTTGATCCATATTTTGTAACGGAAAGATAAAAAAGAGAGGAGAGAGTTGGTATGGTAATTGATATTCATGCACATCCGCTGCTGTTTGATGAAATTAATGAAGATAGAGAGGATCTTCTGTTTCGCAGAGAACAGTTCGGTGTATTCAAATCGGGAATCCTTCCCATTGATTTTGAACTGACACTTCTGAAAGATGCACAGATCGATAAAGCAGTGCTTCTTCCGGAGGATTACTCCACAGAGGTGGGACGGGCTATCGTAAGCAATGATGAGATGGTGCGTATTGTGAACAGGAGTCCGGAACATTTCATTGGATTTGCAGGTATTGATCCGAGAAGAAAGGATGCGAAGGAGGAACTGATCAGAGCTTTTGATGAGCTGAAGCTTGCAGGACTTAAGCTGAATCTTTCCCGCCTTCATATGTACCCGGATGACCCCTGTCTGGCACCGATTTATAAGATCTGCCAGGAGCGCGGCAAACCCATCATGTTTCATGCAGGTTACAGCTGGGAGCCAAATACTCCTTCCAAATATTCCGAGCCTATCCGGTTTGAAGATGTTGCAGTGAATTATCCGGATCTTCGTTTCTGCCTTGCCCATATGGGATGGCCCTGGTGGGAGGAGACGATCATGATGCTTATGAAGTATCCCAATGTATATGCAGATACTTCCATGGTTTACATGGATTCGCCGAAGAATTACTACTCTCATCTGTTTTCTGTAAATATGAACCTGAATTGGCTGCAGAACTGCTTCCAGGATAAGGTAATGTTCGGATCCAATAATCCCAGATTCCGTCATGTAAGAAGCCTTGCCGGAATTAAGGAACTTCCTCTTCGTCAGGATGTTCAGGATGCTATTTTAGGAGGAAATGCCGTTCGCTTCCTCGGATTGGAGGATTAACATGGTTAAGTTATATGAAAAGCAGCTGGAAACACACAAAGAATTCGAAATGATCAATATTACTGCTGATGTGAGAAAGGCAGTGGAGGAAAGCGGAATTAAAAATGGTATGGTGGCGGTAATCACCAAGCATACAACCACCGGAATCATGATCAATGAAGCTCTTCCGTGTGTGGAGAAGGATATTGAAATGGAGCTGGACCGTCTGGTACCCAATGATTATCCTTACGTACATACGCATATGCTTCCCACCTATGGAACCTGTTCCGGAAATGCACCGGGGCATCTGAAGTCCATGCTGGCAGGAAATCACTGCATTTTCCCGGTAATCGACGGACAGATGAAGACCGGAGGAGAGCAGAATATCTACTTTGTGGAACTGGATGGTCTTCAGATACGCGGTTATTTCATTGAAGTGATGGGCGAATAACGAGGTGGCAGGTATGATATTTGGATTTAATTTTACTTTTTTAAGCAAATATGGCTTTTACTATCTGGAGGGTCTTAAGGTAACGCTTCAGCTGGCTTTCTGGACATTGATACTTGCCACTATCGTAGGTGTGATCATGGGAATGATCCGGGTACAGAATTTTAAGATCGTCAGCAGCGTGATTGATGGCTGGATCAATTTTATTCGCGGTGTCCCGGTTATGGTGCAGATTTTTATTGTATACTATGGAATTGCCACTTCCCTCCCTCAGTTCTGGGCGGCGGTAGTATCCCTGACGGTAAACAGCTCCGTATACATTGCAGAGCACACAAGGGCAGGAATGCAGGCCGTAAATAAGGGTCAGATGGAGGCTGCGAGATGTATCGGTATGTCCGCATTCCAGGCCAACTGGTATATCATTATTCCACAGGCAATCAAGAACATTCTTCCGTCCCTTTGTAATGAATTTATTCTCCTGATAAAGAATACATCCATCGTATCCGTTATCGCATTACATGAGCTGACTTATACGTCCAACTCCGTGCGTGCCAATACCTTCCTGGCTTTCGAGCCGCTGATTGTGACCGCATTTATCTATTTCATTATCACATATATCATTAAGAAACTGATCAGTGTTCTGGAGAGGAGGCTTCATGCACATGACTGATGAAAAAGACATTATCATTCAGGTAAAGGGCCTGAAGAAGAATTTCGGGAATTTGGAAGTACTAAAGGGAGTGGATATGGAAATTGACCGGGGAGAAGTGGTGGTTATTATCGGCCCTTCAGGCTCCGGAAAATCAACCTTCTTAAGATGCCTGAATCTGCTGGAGAAACCGACAGAGGGAGATATCCTGTTTCACGGGGAATCCATCCTGAAAAAGGGTATGAACATTGATAAGTATCGTGAAAAATTCGGCATGGTTTTCCAGCTCTTTAACCTGTTTGAAAATTTAAGCGTCCTGGATAATGTATCCATCGGGCAGCGGAAGGTAAAGAAGATATCCAAAGAAGAAGCAGATAAGTATTCGCTGGAGCTGCTGAAAAAAGTAGGACTGGCGGATAAAGTCAATGCGTATCCGTCACAGCTGTCGGGAGGACAGAAGCAGAGAGTTGCCATTGCCAGGACACTGGCAATGAATCCGGAGGTAATTCTTTTTGACGAGGCTACTTCTGCACTGGATCCGGAGATGGTAGGAGAGGTTCTTCAGATCATGCGTAAGCTGGCGGAGGATGGCATGACTATGGTAGTTGTAACTCATGAGATGGGATTTGCCCGGGAAGTCGGAGACCGTGTAGTCTTTATGGACGGTGGATATGTGGTAGAAGAAGGTGACCCGAGAGAGGTCATTTCCAATCCGAAGCATCAGAGAACCAAAAACTTTCTCAGCAAAATGCTTTAATACATGTACTCTTAAGCTTCGTGCTTAAAGATATAAAGAAAGAGAGGAAAAAATATGAAAAACTTGAAAAAGGTACTGGCAATGGTGCTTGCTTCCGTAATGGTACTGTCCATGGCAGCCTGCGGAGCAAAAGAAGAGGCAGCAGAAGCTCCTGCAGAGGAAGAAGCAAAAGAGGAGGCTCCTGCAGAGGAGGAGAAGGAATGGGGACCGATCTTTGCTGATCTGGTTGAAAATGGAGTGCTGAAGGTTGGTATTATTGGAAACGACCCTACATTCTGCTTCCACACAGTAAAGGACGGCAAAGATGTGCTGACAGGATTCGAAGTACAGGGAATGTACGAGATGGCAAAACGTCTTACCGATTATCTGGGACGTGAAGTTACCGTTGAATTCTATGAGAGTGACTTTACCGGATGTATGTCTGCATTAGAGGCAGGACAGGTATACTTTGTAACCCGTTTAAGCCCCACCGATGAGCGTAAAGAGACCTGGTTATTCACCGATGTATACCACAAATCCAATGAGTGCTATGTTGCACGCAAGGATAATGCAGATAATGAAAAATTCACAGGAACTCTTGAAGGTGTAACCGTATGCGGACAGATGGGTTCCATTGATATTACCATGACAAAGCACCTGTATCCGGATGCTGAGATTCAGGAACTTGGACTTGTTTCCGATCTTCTTCTTTCTGTAAAGAATGGTAAATCTGATCTGGCCTGCATGAATGCAGTATCTGCAGCAATGTCCGTAGCAGCAAATGATGACCTGGTAGTTGTTGACAGCTTAACCTGGGAGCCCACCGATGAATTCGATAAGGGCTGCGGTCTGTGCATGGCATATGGAAATGAAGATTTTGCA
This sequence comes from Lachnospiraceae bacterium, assembly GCA_022763925.1. Classification (GTDB taxonomy): domain Bacteria; phylum Bacillota; class Clostridia; order Lachnospirales; family Lachnospiraceae; genus JAGTTR01. Next base: position 3,810 of record JALERW010000040.1, on the reverse strand, counting down.
GAATGGGCAAGCGACTTCTTCGCAGATATTAAGGCAGAGGGACTGTGGGATCAGATGCAGTCTGATGCAGCAGCAGAGCTGGATGAAAAGGCACTGGAGAGCTTCATCGCAAAATAATAGCGTAAAAGCTGTTGAACTTTTGTTATAGAAATGTGATTCGGGCGTCAGGGGGTAATTTTTGGATTTCCTTTTGTCGCTCGAATTATGTAAATATATTTATTCAAGGAGGATTATGTTAAGATGAATGTGAAGGAAATTGTAGCTGCTATTAAGGCAGAAAAGCCTGAAATCACATCTGTATATTTTGTGGGATGCGGAGCTTCTCAGTCCGATTTATATCCGGGAAAATATTTCCTGGAAGCAAACGCCAGAAAACTTCGTACAAGCCTTCATACAGCCAATGAGTTTGTATATTCCACACCGGCCGCTGTAGGTCCTGATTCGATTGTTATTACCTGCTCATTAAGCGGAGGAACCCCTGAGACAGTAGAGGCAACAAAGAAAGCAATGTCTCTTGGTGCAGAGGTGATCGCAGTGACTATTGATGAGAACTCTGCACTGGCTAAAGCAGCAAAATATCAGATCATCCACGGATTTTACAAGGATTATGCGGCGAAAATGGAGAAGATGACCAATGTGGTTGCTCTTGCCTGCGAGATTTTACATGCGTATGAAGGATATGAGCACTATGAGGATATGCAGGATGGATTTGCAAAGATCTATGATCTGATCAATAATTCCGTTAAAACTCTTCTGCCCCGCGCGCAGGCATTTGGAAAAGAATACAAGGATATGCCCATGCTCTATGTTATGAGCTCCGGCGCTACTGCAATGGTTGCATATTCCTTCTCCATGTTCCTTATGATGGAAATGCAGTGGGTACCGTCAAGCTCCTATAACAGCGGAGAGTTCTTCCACGGACCTTTTGAAATGGTAGATAAGGATGTCCCGTATCTGTTATTAATGAACGACGGACCGACCCGTCCCATGGATGCAAGGGCGCTTACATTCCTTCAGAGATTTGATGCAAAAGTAACAACGGTTGATGCCAAGGACTTTGGACTTTCTTCTGCAATTAAGTCCACCGTTGTAGAATATTTCAATCCCATACTTCTGTCAGGCGTGCTTCGTATGTATGCGGAACAGCTGTCAATTGAGAGAAATCATCCGCTGACCATGAGAAGATATATGTGGAAACTGGAATACTAAGAAACATAGATGCGCAGTCCTGGTTGTATTACAGCAGGCTGCGCAGCTTTTTTGTTGAAAAGAGGAAACAAAAATGAATGTAAAAAGAGATATGCAGCAGGAAATACAGAATGTTGTATCTGCAGTTATAAATGACCGAAAAGACTGCGGAGGGATAAAAAACGTGGTCTGGATCGGCGCAGGCGGTTCCAACGGAGGTTTTTATCCTGCTCAGTATTTTATGGAACATGAGGCAAGGGCAATGTATTCCCTGTCCTTTACCAGTAAAGAGTTTGTGCTTGCCTGCCCTTCTTTTGTGGGGAAAAATACTCTTGCAGTAATCTGTTCCATGAGAGGGACAAAGGAAACCTGTGAAGCTGCCGGAAAAGCAAAGGAAGCCGGTGCAGTGACGATTGCTCTTTACGTGGATGAGTCTGATCTTACAACAATCTGTGATTATAAGATCCGGTATGAAAGCATCGCACTGGATGAAAGCAGGACAGAGTGTGTGAATTCCAGCATTGCCCTTTCTGTTGCCATGCATCTTCTTGCACGTACAGAAGGATTTGAAGGCTTTGAGGATGCAATGGAAGCCTTTGATATGGTGGATGATATTTACCGGGAAGCGGTCATGTATACCACACCTATGGCGAAGAAGTGGGCAGAACAGAATAAAGAGGAAAAGACCATTTACGTTATGGCCAGCGGCCCGGCCTGGGGCTCCGCCTATATTTTTTCTATCTGTAATATAGAAGAAATGCTTCAGATCGATTCACCTGCTGTCAACTGCTGTGAATTTTTCCATGGTCCGTTTGAAATTCTGGATGAAACAACTTCCGTATTTCTGCTCATATCGGAGGGACGTGTCCGTGCGGCAGATGAACGCGCAGTGAATTTCCTTAAAAAGTACGGCGGAGAGAAGGTTTATATGCTGGATGCGAGAGAACTGGGGATCGAGAAGATTAAAGCCAGCGTCCGTGAGTACTTCAATCATGTGCTGTTTTCTCCGATTCTGAACAACGTATACATGCGCCAGCTCTCCTATGCAACAGGAAAAGACTATATGACCCGTCGTTATATGTGGAAGGTTGAATATTAAGTATGAAAAAAATTCCTCTTTCTGTTCTTATTGATGCGCTGGTAGTGATTCTGGGCAATCTTCTGTGCGCCGTCGGCGTTGTGCTTTTTATTGTGCCGGGTGGCCTGATCATGGGGGGCAGTACAGGCGTTGGACTTTTTGTAAATCGGATGACGGGTATTCCTGTATCTTTTTTCCTTCTGGCGTTTAATGTGGTGATGTTTGCTGCTGGATATCTGACACTGGGGAAGAAGTATGCAGCGACGGCGGTATTTTCCACCTTCGGATATCCCTTCTGTCTTGATATTCTGAACCGGTTGGCAGATGGCAGGGTCATAACAAGGGATCCCTTGTTATGCATGCTTTTTGGTGGGCTGTTTATCGGGCTTTCCATTGGAATTGTGATCCGTGCCGGGGCTTCCTCGGGAGGAATGGATATTGTACCCCTTATATTAAATAAGTATTTCCACCTGCCTGTTTCCGTCATGGTTTACGTGCTTGATTTTCTGGTGCTGATTCTTCAGGCTTTTATGTGCACCGGTGAGGAATTCCTGTACGGGATACTTCTGGTTCTGATATATTCTATTGTACTGGATAAATGTCTGGTGATCGGAAAAGGAAGTGTGGAGATCAAGATCATCAGCGAGAAAAGCGATGAGATCAAGAGGGCCATTCTTAAGGATATCGACCGTGGAGTCACAATTATTACCGGCCGTACAGGGTATCTGGGAAAGGATACGGAGCTTCTGCTCAGTGTGGTGTCATCCCGCGAAGTCTCCCGTACCTGTCGATGGATCCGTAAAATCGATCCCAATGCATTTCTGATTATTTCGAGAGTAACGGAAGTGCGGGGAAAAGGCTTTACGGAAGAGAAATGATATAAAAATGCAGAGAAAAAAGTTAAAAAAATGGATTGACAAATGCGAAAAGGTTTTATATAATATCACATGGACGTTCGGTGAGGGATACTCATTCGAACTCCGGTATCGAAGTGTGGCTCAGCTTGGTAGAGCGCTGCGTTCGGGACGCAGAGGTCGCAGGTTCGAATCCTGTCACTTCGACTCCTTGGCAGGGGCGCCGGAATCCTTTATTTTGAAGGGTTCCGGTCTTTTTTTGCTCTTTTTGGGAAAATGGTTTGACAATACTTTCTTCTTTTATTATAATAAAGTAGCACCGCACTACTAAAGTGCTATAAAAGGGAAAGAGGAAACGATGTTATGAAAATGAAAAAATTTCTTGCAGCTGTTCTTGCTGCATCTATGGTGATCGGAATGCTTGCCGGATGCGGTTCTGACGGTTCTTCCGAATCCAGGAAGGAAGCGGAAGCAGAAACCGAAATGGAGGAAAGTAATGAAGAAGTGGCGGCAGAGGCGGCAGACTCTTCGGACGGAAGCCTCACGGAATTCAAGATGACCTATGTGACCTGGGTCGGATGTGCACCGTTATTTATCGCACAGGAAAAAGGCTTTTTTGAGGAGCACGGAATTAAGCCGGAGCTGATCCTCAATGAGGACGAGAGCTCCGGGGCATCTTTGCTTTACAGT
>JALERW010000020.1 GCA_022763925.1 Lachnospiraceae bacterium | reverse complement strand
AGACCTCTGAAGGGATACTGAGGCGCATGGATATGAAGATCCGTGAGGCCCGGTATAATCAGCCGGTCTCCGTAATCCGTCAACGGAAGATTCGCGTAAATCTCCGGAAGCTCCTTCCATACTCCCGCCGACCTTCCGCCTGCGCATACCAGATATCCCGATTCCATCGTCCTCAGTCCGGAAGGTGTTTCACTGTAACAGATATGTCCCTTCAGCACATAATTTTTCTCTTTGCCGCTTTCTGTATAAGCTTCTCCGCTATACATTTTATTATCCTCTATTCTGTCCGCCATATGCTCCTCCTGAAAAAGAATCCTGCTTCGCAGCATGGTCCCCGCAAAGCGTTTTCCGGAACCGGGAACAATTTTCGATGCAATAAAAAACTACCGCAGTTCCCCGGTTCCAGCATGGTCCGTTCCCGAAAGAGATCCGGCCCATGCGAAAACTTATAGTCAACTATTACGGTAGTTGGTAGAAACACTCAACCCATCTTGAGCATATATAAGTTCTGAATATTTAATCAGTTTCTCATAGTTTGATAAGAAAATTCTAGCATATCTGTCAAGCTTCTGTCAATATTTTTTGTCTATTCTGCCTAATTATGTTGCAGTTCACCGAGACTGTCCGACCTGCCTGATGGCCGCCTTCAGCCGCTTCACCATCTCGTCCACATCCGCTTTTTCAATGATCAGCGGCGGAACAAAACGGATAATGTTGGCGCCTGCGCTGATGAGCACCAGCTTCTGCTCCAGCAGAGCATTTATCACGACCGGTCCCACGGGAACCGTAAATTCCAGTCCCTGGATCAGTCCTCTGCCTCTGTGCTCCTTTACCACATCAAATTCACCTACAAGCTCCTCCAGCTTCTCTGACAGATATGCGCCCACTTCCTTTACATGATCCACGATCTGACGCTTTTCAAAAATATCAAGCACCGCCGAAGCACCTGCCGTTACCAGCGGATTGCCGCCGTAGGTGGTGCCGTGATCGCCGGGTACCATAGCCGACGCTGCCTTGCCGCAGGCCAGGAAAGCACCTACAGGAAGTCCGTTTCCAAGTGCCTTTGCCACCGTCATCACATCCGGCTTTACGCCGTAATACTGCCAGGCAAACATTTCCCCGGAACGGCCCATTCCGCACTGGATCTCATCCAGGATCAGCAGCAGATCATTCTCGTCGCACAGCCGCCTTACGCCTTTGATAAATTCCTCTGAAGCAGGATAAATACCTCCCTCTCCCTGGATCGTCTCCATGATGACGGCGCAGGTTTTTTCATTGATCAGAGCTTTCACGCTGTCCAGATCATTGAAATCCGCAAAGCGGATACCGGGAATCAGCGGCTTAAACGGCTCCTGATAGTGAGCGTTTCCCGTAACGGACAAAGCGCCCAGGCTTCTGCCGTGGAAGGAATGATTCATGGCGATGATCTCACCTGTCATATCCGGCTCCGATTCCTCACAGCCGTCGCAGCCGTCTCCCATGGTTTCGTGAAGCTTATTGTAATGATAACGCTTTGCGATCTTTAAAGCGCCCTCGACTGCTTCCGTTCCGCTGTTGGTGAAAAATACCTTGCTCATGCCCGAAGCCCTGATCAGCTTTTCTCCGGCCTCCATGGCCGGCTCATTATAGTACAGGTTGGAAGTGTGCATCAGGCGGTCGATCTGCCGCTTCAACACCTCCTTATATGCTTCGTCCCCGTACCCAAGGGCACAGACCGCGATCCCGGCGCCGAAATCCAGGTAGGCTTTTCCCTCCGTATCATAGAGATAAACCCCTTCCCCGTGATCCAGAACTACCGGAAAACGGTTATAGGTATGAAGCACCACCTGCTCTGCCCGTTCCATACATTCACTGCTCTTCATGATAATACCTTCCTTCATTTTTGCTCAGGATCGCGGTTCCGATTCCCTTATTCGTAAAGATTTCCAGCAGCAGACAGTGGAGAATCCGTCCATCCAGGATATGTACTCTGGAAACACCGTTTTCAATGGCATCAATACAGTTATTCAGCTTCGGCAGCATGCCCCCTCCGATATTGCCGGCTTCGATCAGCTCCTGCGCCTCCAGAACGCTCAGCTCGGAGATCAGGCTGCTTTTGTCGGAAGGATCTCTGTAAACGCCCTCAATATCCGTAAGAAACGCCAGCTTCTCCGCCTTCACCGCCCGGGCAATGGCACAGGCCGCATCATCCGCATTGATATTAAACGTATCATAATGCTCATCCATTCCAACCGGACAGACGATCGGAAGAAAATCCTTCTCCAGAAGATCAAAAAGCACCTTGGGATTCACCTCGGTTATCTCACCCACATAGCCGATGTCCTGACCATCCGAATAGCGCTTCTTTACCTTCAGAAGACCGCCGTCCTTGCCGCTGATACCCACAGCCTTAACACCCAGCTCTTGCACCATCTGCACCAGGCTCTTATTTACTTTATTCAGGACCATCTCAGCGATCTCCATCGTATCGGCATCGGTCACCCGAAGACCATTGATAAAGCGGGGCTCCATCCCTACCTTGCCGACCCAGCGGCTGATCTCCTTGCCTCCGCCGTGAACAATGATCGGCTTGAAGCCTACCAGCTTCAGAAGAGTCACATCCTTAATCACATTCTTTTTGATCTCCTCATCCACCATGGCACTGCCGCCGTATTTCACAACGATAATTTTCCGGTTAAATCTCTGAATATAGGGAAGCGCTTCGATCAGCACCTCCGCCTTCTGCATCCACTGCTCCATTCCTTTTTCCATTATGCATACTCCTTTTCCATCTCTGTGCCGTCCTCAGGAACGGTAATCTGCATTAATCTTTACATAATCATAGGTCAGGTCACAGCCCCAGGCCGTGGCAGATGCCTCCCCCATCTTCATGTCGGCAATCACCGTCACCTCCGGCTCGGAGAGAATCCTGGTGGCCTCCTCCTCGCTGTAATCTGCCGCTACCCCGTCACGGAAAATGGTAATTCTTCCGGCTTTGCTCTCAAAAAACAGCTCCACACGATCCGGATCGAAGGGTGCTCCCGAATATCCCAGAGCGCACAGAATCCGTCCCCAGTTTGCATCATGACCGAAAATAGCCGCCTTTGTGAGAGAAGACGTGATCACCGACTTGCTTAAGGTAACCGCGTGCTCCTTCGTATCCGCATGAATGACCTTTACCTCAAAAAGAGCGGTAGCTCCCTCACCGTCTCCTGCCATCATTTTCGCAAGGGAAATATTGACCTCATCCAGCGCTTTCCGGAACCGGTCATAATCCTCTGTTTTTTCTGTAATTTCCGGATTGCCTGCCATGGCATTCGCCATGACCAGCAGCGTATCATTGGTGGATGTATCTCCATCCACGGAAATCATATTGTAGGAATCCTTCACACTCTCACGGACCGCTTCCTGAAGAAGGTCTTTGGAAATCGCCGCATCGGTCGTCACAAACGCCAGCATCGTGCACATATTCGGATGAATCATGCCGGAGCCCTTACACATTCCTCCGATCGTCACGGTCTTTCCTCCCAGCTCTGTCTGCACCGCCACCTCTTTCGGCACCGTATCCGTAGTCATTATGGCACAGGCTGCTCCATGGGCATCCTCAGGGGAAGCTCCCAGCACCGGAACCAGCTTTCGGATCCCTTCCTCCAGACGGTCCATGGGAAGCTGCATACCGATCACACCTGTGGAAGCACACAGCACCGCATGCTCTGGGATATGAAGAAGCTCCGCTGCCGTTTCCGCCGTTTTTTTGCAGTATTCATAGCCCTCCGCCCCCGTACAGGCATTGGCGATACCGGAATTCACCACAACCGCCTGACAGTAGGGTGCGTGCTTTACCAGCTCCTGATCCCATTTGACCGGGGCAGCCTTCACCAGATTCGTGGTAAAGGTTCCGGCCATGACACAGGGCTTTTCACTGTAGATCATCGCCATATCCTTCCGGTTCTGATATTTGATGGCTGCCTGGGCCGATGCGGCCATAAATCCTTTTGCTGCGGTAACTCCGCCCGTAATACGCTTCATAATTCTCCTCCTATTGATTAAATGCGGTAATATTTGCCTCATTTAATGTGAAATCATAATAATTGAGATCCTCCCGAAAGGTCCAGCCGACACCCTTCCAGAACGAATTTCCCACCTCATTACTCTTAAAGGCAATCAGAGATACCTTGTTGATCTTCTCTCTGCGCAGTGCCTCCATCGCCGCAACAGCCATGGCTTTCCCAATTCCCCGCTGACGGTAATCCCTATGTACACAGACGTGGTAAAAGCAGCCCCGTCGGCCGTCATGCCCGCATAAAATACTGCCGACGATCCTTCCGTCCTCCACTGCCACCACACTGGTGGAAGGATTTCTGGAAAGGAACCGCTCCACACCCTCCCTGGCATCATCAATACTCCGTATTCCGAAGCCCTTGATGCTCATCCAGAGCGCATGAACCTCATCATAATCCTCCATGGTCATTGTACGTATCATTTTCTTCTCGTTTCCTTTCTGCTGTACCTTCCGGCATCTGGGGAGATCCTACGGGAACATGGGAGCGAGCATCAGCCCCTCCGTTTCCGGAAGATCGAACAGGAGATTCATATTCTGCACAGCCTGGCCGGCAGCACCCTTTACCAGGTTATCCATCGCTCCCATCATAATGATTCTCTTTGTTCTTGGATCAATCTTGAAATTCACATCCACAAAATTGCTTCCCTCCACCCATTTGGTCTGAGGGCATACATCCTTTTCAAGAACACGGACAAAATATTCCTTTTCATAATAGTTATCGTAAACAGCCTTTACCTCTTCGTAGGAAACCTCCTTCTTCAGAGATGCGTAGGCCGTGATCAGAATGCCCCGGTTCATCGGCACCAGATGAGGTGTAAAGCTGATCCGGACAGGTTCCCCTGCCGCATAAGACAGCTGCTCTTCGATTTCCGGTGTGTGACGGTGTCCTGCCACACCATAGGCCTTGATATTTTCATTGACCTCACAGAACAGATTATCCACCTTTGCACCTCTTCCCGCTCCGGAGGTTCCGGACTTGGCATCAATGATCAGCGTGGACGGATCGATCAGCCCTTCCTTTATCAAAGGATAAACGGACAGGGTCGAGCAGGTGGGATAGCATCCGGGATTGGCCACCAGCCTTGCCCTTCGGATCTGCTCCCGATTGATCTCACACAGTCCGTAAACTGCCTCATCCAGAAACTGAGGGCTCTTGTGCTCCAGCTTATACCACTGCTCGTACACGGAAACATCCTTAATCCTGAAATCCGCACTCAGATCGATCACCTTTGTCTTCCTTAATATATCCTCCTTAAGAAGAGAGGCGCAGAATCCCTGGGGCGTTGCCGTAAAAATCACATCCGCCTGATCCGCCAGCTCTTCCATATTGTCATCCAGACACCTGTCCTCCACGATCTGAAACATATTGGAAAACACATCTGAATACTTCTTATCTATATAGCTTCTGGAACCATACCAGACAATTCTGGCATCCTTATGTCCCATCAGAAGCCGGACGATCTCTCCTCCGGCATATCCGGTTGCACCGATAATTCCCACTTTAATCATACTGTTTATCCTCTCTGTTCTTATCATCCATTAGTGATTTATCATAACGCAAGTTTCTTTTTTCGTAAAGCGGTTTTTCCCGTTTTTTTTACATTTTGGCGTATGCTCTCCCTGCATTTGCATAATTATACATCACAAATGTATATTATGCAATACCTGTTTTTCTTTTATTTATGCATTTTCCGTTTTTATATGTATATATTTGCACATTTTCTTTTTTAAAAAATCAGGAAATTGTATAATTTTCTTCTTGCATATTTATAAAACTTGTTGTATAGTAGTGACAGTGTTCAGAAAAGAAAAAAAGAATACCATACAGGAGGCATTTTATTATGAAGGAAAAAGTTATTCTCGCATATTCCGGCGGTCTGGATACCACCGCCATTATTCCCTGGTTAAAGGAAAACTATGACTACGACGTTGTCTGCTGCTGCATCGATGTGGGACAGGGTAAGGAAACCGAAGGCCTGGAGGAGAGAGCCATCTCCACCGGTGCATGCAAATGCTACATTCTGGATGTGGTCGATGAGTTTGCCGATGAATATATCGCGCCCTGTGTACAGGCCAATGCCATTTATGAGAACAAATATCTGCTGGGAACCTCCATGGCACGTCCTCTGATCGCCAAGAAGCTGGTGGAGATCGCCCGCAAGGAAGGCGCTACCGCTATCTGCCACGGCGCAACCGGAAAAGGAAATGACCAGGTACGCTTTGAGCTCGGAATCAAGGCTCTGGCTCCGGATCTGAAAATCATCGCTCCCTGGCGCTGCAACGACACCTGGAAGATGCAGTCCCGTGAGGATGAGATCGAGTACTGCCGTCAGCACGGAATCACGCTTCCGTTCTCCGCAGACTCCAGCTACAGCCGTGACCGCAACTTATGGCATATCAGCCATGAGGGTCTGGAGCTTGAGAATCCCGCCAACGAACCCAATTATGAGCATCTTCTCGTTCTGGGCGTCACCCCGGAAAAAGCACCGGATGAAGGCGAATATGTAACCCTTTCCTTCGAAAAGGGTGTCGCAGTTGCCATGAACGGCAAGAAGATGAAGCTGTCCGATATTATCAGGGAGCTGAATGTTCTGGGCGGAAAGCACGGAATCGGCATCGTGGATATCGTAGAGAACCGTGTGGTAGGCATGAAATCCCGCGGTGTTTATGAGACCCCCGGCGGTACCATCCTGATGGAAGCACATCAGCAGCTGGAGGAGCTGATTCTTGACCGCGATACCTATGCATTGAAAAAGGATATGGGAAGCAAATTTGCAAGCATCGTATATGAGGGCAAATGGTTCACTCCTCTTCGTGAGGCAGTGCAGGCATTCATCGAATCCACCCAGCAGTATGTGACCGGTGAAGTAAAATTCAAGCTTTACAAAGGCAATATCATCAAGGCAGGCACCACCTCCCCGTACTCCCTGTACAGTGAGACGCTTGCAAGCTTCACCACCGGAGAGCTGTACGACCATCATGATGCAGAAGGCTTCATTAATCTGTTCGGACTTCCGCTGAAGGTTCGCGCAATGAAGATGGCTGAATTGAACAAATAGGAAATTCTGACTCAGATAGTGACAGAGAATGACAAAGACAGGTTTTTCAGACGGCCTGTCTTTGTTTTGTCAAAGAAAAAATCTCAAAAATACAGGAGGAATCATAAGATGTCATCCACATATGCGATCCGTGGAAATCTGATTTTCACCAAAACCCCTGAAAAGTTCACCGTTCTGGAACACGGATATCTGATCTGTGAAGACCGCACCATCCTAGGTGCCTTTCCAGAGCTTCCTGACCGGTACCGCGGCATGGAAGTGACCGACTACGGCGAACGGCTGATCATTCCCGGCCTTTCTGATCTTCACCTTCATGCTCCCCAGTATGGTTTCCGCGGGATGGGACATTATATCCCCAGAGACGGCTGGACCACCTGGTTCGATCTGTATGCCTTTCCGGAAGAAAGCCGCTATGCGGATCTTGACTATGCCCGGAGGGCCTATACCCGTCTGGCCGATGATCTTCTCACAACAACCACCACCCGTTTTGCCATGTTTGCCACCCTCCACCGTCCGGCCACCGAGCTTCTGATGGAGCTGTTAAGCGAACGGGGCTTTGCCGGATATGTGGGCAAGCTGAACATGGACCGCAATTCCCTCCCGGGCTATCAGGAAACGACCGAGGAAACCATACGGGAAACGATCCTCTGGCTGAACAACTGCCAGGGCCATTTCGGAGATATTAAACCCATCGTCACGCCCCGCTATACCCCAACCTCCACCGATACCTCCATGGAAGCACTTGGAAAAATCGTTGAGGAATACCGGGTGCCCGTCATGTCCCACCTCTCCGAGGGTCTCAACGAGATTGAATGGGTGAAGGAATTAAAACCAGGTCTTTCCTGCTACGGAGAAGCCTACGACATGTACGGAATGTTTGGTTCCGTGACACCGACCATTATGGCACACTGCGTGTATCCGAACGAAGCAGAGCTTGCGCTGATGTCCCGGCGGAATGTAACCGTTGCCCACTGTGCCCAGTGCAATCTAAGTCTCGGCAATATCGCCCCGATCCGAACCTATCTGGAGCACGGCATCCGGGTAGGTCTCGGAACCGATGTGGCCGGAGGAGATACTCTGGAGCTGCTCCGCCATCTTCCCTTCGTAACGGACGCATCCTACGCCCGCTGGAATCTGACCGAGCGGCAGGATCCCATGGAGGAGCCAAAGGGTCTCGATCTTCCGGCAGCCTTCTATCTGGCAAGCAAAGGCGGCGGAAGCTTTTTCCCGCAGAAAGCCGGAAGCTTTGAGGAAGGCTTCTGTTTTGACGCGGTCGTCCTGGATGATCAGCGTCTGTCCGACGAGTGGCATTCCTACAATCCCATCGAACGTCTGGAACGGCTCACCCGCATGGGAGATGACCGGGAAATCCATGCAAAATATATCAACGGAAAAAAGGTGCTGTAACAGCACCTTTTTTCCGTTGATGTATCATCTTCATCCATGTTGGTACAGCAGCACGCCTCAGCCACCGTTATCCATGCATCCGGATCGATTCATAGGAAGAAAGATTCTCACGGATTCCCCTTCTGTCTGCAGCAAGCAGCTGCGTCTCCCGCTCCTTTCGGAACTTCTGCTGGGGCGCATGGCTGCTCGGCCCACCCACGCAGCCGCCTTCACATACCATGCCTTCTATGAAATCTGCCGGAAGACGGTTCATTTTCAAAAGCATCAGCGCCTTCTTACAGTCGGCCGCCCCGTTGCATTCCATCACCTTCACGTCCGGACAGTCTCCCATCTCCTCCATACTGCGCAGTACAGCCTTCGTCACACCGCCGCTGGAAGCAAAGCGCTTTCCATATATACTTGCCTGCTGCACAGTATTTTCCTCCGGTTCCAGCACAATCTCCTTTGCGCGGAGAATCGCACGGATCTCCCCGTAGGTGAGCGCGTAATCCGCCGTCCCCTCCCTGCCCTCCCGGGCCTCCTGCTTCTTGGCAACACACGGGCCGATAAACACGGTCACTGCTTCCGGATCCTGTGCCTTCACCAGCCGGGATGCCGCACACATGGGAGAAGCCGTTGTGGAAATATGCTCTGTCAGCTCCGGATATAGCTTCCGGACCATACTAACAAATGCCGGACAGCAGGAGGTTGTCTTCCTCTCTCCCCGTTCATATGCTTCCAGCCATTCCTCTGCCTCGGATGCGGCTGTAAAATCCGCTCCCAGGCCAACCTCAACCATCTCTGCGAAACCCGCCTTCTTAAGGGCAGTTCTCCAGCTCTGCATGGTAATTCCCTCTCCGAACTGCCCTTCTGTGGCAGGGGCCAGCATGGCAACCACCCGCTTTTTGGAGGTAATCTTACGGATCACATCCACAATGGAGGATTTGGAGCTGATGGCTCCGAAGGGACAGCGATGAATACAGGCACCACAATTGATACAGCGGGATTCATCGATATAGGCAAGGCCTGTCTCGGTATGGATCTTTATGGCATCCACCGGACAGCTTCTGCGGCATGGACGGATCAGATCCGCAATGGCATTGTAGGGACAGGCCTGCGTACACTTCCCGCACTCCCGACACTTGGAAGCATTGATATGCGCCCGGTCTCTTCCCATCTCAATGGCATCAAACCGGCAGGCCTCCTGGCAGGCCTTTCCCATACATTTCTGACAGTTATCCGTCACCACATATCTGGAAATCGGGCAGTCCTCGCAGGCAGCCTCGATGATCTGTACCACATTTTCTGATTGTTTTCCGGAGGGCGCCTTCCCCTCTGCCAGGGCAATTCTCTGCCGAATGATCTCCCGCTCTTTATAAATACAGCAGCGGAATCTGGCCTGCGGGCCCGGAATCATCTCATACGGAAGCCTCTCCCTCTTTTCCTCCAGCGTTCCCGCAAATGCCAGCTTCGCCACCTCATACAGTACTTCATGCTTAATTCTCAATATGGTTGCATCATTGCTAATCATACGAATCCCTCATCCTGTTTTTTGCATTTCTTGTTACTTTTTTAACAATTATCTTCTCTTTCATCTCCGGGATTTGAAGAGTTTCACAAAAAAACTTTCAAATATTGATTTTCCTTCCAAAAAGTGGTTAAATATAATTAGAAAGTTATTGTTATACTCTCATTTTACATGAGATTTTCCGGAAGTGCAAGAACGAAATCAGACGCGTTAGATTGTTAAATTTTTATTAAGCAAAGAGGGGATTGAAATGAACACCATTGATTATGCAAAAAAACAGATGCAGGAGAAGGAGCTTTCGTTTCTCGTCCTGAAGAACGAACCGCTCCTGGAAGAAACCACCTATCACCCCAAAGTGATTCTGAACAGCCTTCGGGAAAACAAGCATATTTTCTCAGGTGCCCTGGTAGCGACCCGCGTACTTGGCCGTGCAGGTGCACTCCTTCTGGCCTACGGGGGCGTGAAGGAGGTATATGCGGACATCATCAGTATTCCGGCTGTGGAATGTCTTCGCAGCAACAGTGTAAAGGTAAC
>JALERW010000013.1 GCA_022763925.1 Lachnospiraceae bacterium | reverse complement strand
ATGCGTATATTTTTTCCGTTCCTCCCCGGACATCTCATCCGAGTCATCCAGAATGCTCAGGTATGCAATAATGGATGTCAGCGGCGTCTTCAGATCATGCGCCAGATAAACCAGAAGATCATTTTTCTTCTGTTCACTCTGAGCAGCTTCCTCCTCCCGCTCCCGAAGCTTCCCTTTAATCCGGTTCATATGAACCTCCAGAGGCTGAAGCTCCCGGATCAGATGGATGGGCTCCGCAGAATCGCTGAGAATATTTTCCACTCCGGCTCCGATCTGGTCAATATACTTGGTCATCCCGCTCAGCGTCATATAAAAAATGAAAATAAACAGGATAAAAAAACCAATGACCACGATCAGCAGTTTGTTCTGCTGAAAAATCATGGCATACAGCTTAAGGGCTGTGGGTTCACTGATCTTCAGGAAGCCCATGATCTTAACAAAACCTTCAATAAAGCCATCCTGCAGAATCCCATCCACGAAAAACACAAGGATAAACGCACCCACGAAAATGGTCAGGATCGTTGCTTCCATTGTGCGCAGAATGATCGTGCGTTTCAGCTTCCCATAACTATTTTTCAATCTTATATCCCACTCCCCATACGGTCTTGATGAAATCCGTCCTTCCGGTGGTATCACTCATCTTTTCCCGCAGATGCCGGATGTGAACCATCACGGTATTATTGCTGTTTTTAAAATATTTTTCTCCCCAGACCTGCTCGAATAATTTCTCGGAGCTGATCACCTGTCCCCGATTCTCGCACAGGATCCACAGAATGTTGAATTCGATCGGTGTAAGCACGAGCTCCTTCTCATTATAAATGCATTCATGAGTATCCTTATTGAGCACAAGCCCCGCGAAATCAATCACATTTTCCGCAGGCCTGCGCTCCTCATTATACTGGGTAAACCGGCGCAGCTGTGCCTTCACCCGGGCAATAAGCTCCAGCGGATTAAAGGGCTTTGCAATGTAATCATCCGCCCCCAGCGTCAGCCCGGTGATCTTGTCGATATACTCTGATTTCGCCGTCAGCATGATAACCGGAAACTTATGTACCTCCCGGATCTTCTGAAGGATCGTGAATCCATCCACATCCGGGAGCATTACATCCAGAATCGCCAGATCCACCTCCTGCTTTTCCAGGCAGGCTAGGGTATCCATTCCGTTATAGAATTTAAAGACTTCATAGCCCTCATTTTTCAGATACAGTTCTATAACATCCGCAATTTCCTTTTCATCATCCACAATTACGATTCGTTCCGCCATGCGATCCTGCCTCCGTTTAGAGCTCGCAGTTATTCACGGTTCTGGGGAACGGGATGACATCACGGATATTTCCCATTCCGGTCAGATACATTACGCAGCGTTCAAAGCCCAGGCCAAAGCCGGAATGCCGTACCGAACCGTATTTGCGCAGATCCAGATAGAAGCCGTAATCCTCTTCCTTCAGTCCCAGCTCCTTCATGCGGGACAGCAGCTTGTCATAATCGTCCTCTCTCTGGCTTCCTCCGATGATCTCGCCGATGCCGGGCACCAGAAGGTCCATGGCCGCGACGGTCTTATTATCCTCATTCATCTTCATATAGAACGCCTTGATCTCCTTCGGATAATCCGTCACAAATACCGGACGTTTGAAGATCTTCTCCGTCAGATAACGCTCATGCTCCGTCTGAAGATCGCAGCCCCAGAACACCTTATAATCAAACTGATCATTGTTTTTCATCAGAAGCTCCACCGCTTCCGTGTAGGTCACATGACCGAATTCCGAATTCAGCACACCATTCAGCCGATCCAGCAGTCCCTTGTCCACAAACTGATTGAAGAAATTCATCTCCTCCGGAGCATGCTCCATCACATAGCGGATCACATACTTCAGCATGGATTCCGCCAGCATCATATTATCCTGAAGATCCGCAAAGGCGATCTCAGGCTCAATCATCCAGAATTCCGCCGCATGTCTGGTCGTGTTGGAATTCTCCGCCCGGAAGGTAGGGCCAAAGGTATAAATGTTCCGGAACGCACAGGCGTAGGTTTCTCCGTTCAGCTGACCGCTGACCGTAAGATTCGTAGGCTTTCCGAAGAAATCCTGACCAAAATCCACTTTCCCATCCGCCGTCTTCGGTACATTTTCCAGATCCAGAGTCGTCACCTGAAACATCTCTCCGGCTCCCTCACAGTCACTTCCCGTAATCAGCGGCGTGTGTACATATACGAAATCCCGTTCCTGGAAAAATTTGTGGATCGCATAGGCGATCAGAGATCTCACGCGGAACACCGCCTGGAAGGTGTTGGTCCTCGGCCGCAGATGACTGATGGTACGAAGATATTCGAAGGAATGACGTTTTTTCTGAAGCGGATAATCCGGCGTGGAATAGCCCTCCACCTCCACCGTCTCTGCCTGAATTTCAAACGGCTGCTTTGCACCTGGCGTCGCAACCAGCGTTCCGGAAACAATAATCGCGCTTCCCACATTCAGTTTGGAAACCTCCGCGAAATTGTCCATGGTATCATGATATACGATCTGAAGCGGCTCAAAAAACGTGCCGTCATTCAGTACGATAAAGCCAAAGGCTTTGGAATCACGGATACTGCGGATCCATCCGCCTACCTGAAGCTTCTTCCCGATATACTGTTCCCGGTTTCTGTAAATCTCTCTTACTGTGATCAGTTCCATTGTCTTCTCTCCTTAGTTTTATTCTCCCTTTTCTTTTGTCTATCATACCTAATTATTTCCAAGGAATCAACCGTTATCCGGGAAAAACAGCAGGAAAAAGAAATATTACGGGCCTTTCTACAGATGCAGCACACGCTCCCTGATTTCCGCTGTCCGTCCCTGATTCCAGAACTGTGTCCCGATGTATCCGCAGGTACGTCTCGCCACATTCATCTTATTCTGATCCCGGTTTCCGCAGTTGGGGCATTCCCAGATCAGCTTGTGATGTTCATCCTCTGTAATCCGGATTTCCCCGTCATATCCGCATACCTGACAGTAATCGCTCTTTGTATTCAGCTCCGCATACATGATGTGATCATAGATATGCTGCATCACAGCCAGGACTGCTTCAATATTATTCTGCATATCCGGCACCTCCACATAGCTGATGGCTCCGCCGGGAGACAGCTTCTGGAACTGAGCTTCAAAGGTCAGCTTATCGAACGCATTGATATTCTCGGTCACATGGATATGATAGCTGTTCGTGATGTAATTTTTGTCTGTCACTCCCTCAATGATCCCGAAGCGGCTCTGAAGACTTTTGGCAAATTTGTATGTGGTTGATTCCAGAGGTGTTCCGTAAAGGCTGAAATCAATATTGCTCTCTGCTGCCCATCTGTGACAGGTATCGTTCAGATAATTCATAACCTCCAGGGCAAAGGGCGTCGCTTCCGGATCGGTATGTGATTTTCCCGTCATGTAGCGGACACACTCGCAAAGTCCCGCATAGCCCAGTGAAATGGTGGAATATCCGCCGTAAAGCAGCCTGTCAATCGTTTCTCCCTTCTTCAGTCTTGCAAGCGCACCATTCTGCCAGAGAATCGGCGCCACATCGGAGAGAGTGCCCTTCAGGCGTTCATGACGGCACATAAGGGCCCGTCTGCACAGCTCCAGCCGTTCATCCATGATCTCCCAGAACTTCTCCACATTTTTCCCTGAGGAGCAGGCCACATCCACCAGGTTCAGCGTCACCACGCCCTGATTGAACCGCCCGTAAAATTTCGGCTTCTGATTCTCATCCTTATAAACAGTCAGGAAGGATCTGCATCCCATGCACGGATAGCAGTTCCCCTGCTTCAATTCCTTCATGATCTTCTCGGAAATATAATCCGGAACCATCCGTTTGGCGGTACAGCGGGCTGCCAGCTTCGTCAGCTCCCAGTATTTGCTGCCCTCGCGGACATTGTCCTCCTCCAGCACATAAATGAGCTTCGGAAATGCCGGCGTAATATAGACGCCCTGTTCATTTTTGACTCCCTGAATCCGCTGATGAAGCATTTCCTCAATAATAAGCGCAAGATCATCCCTGGTCTGTCCCTCCGGCACCTCATCCAGATACATGAACACCGTAACAAAGGGTGCCTGCCCGTTGGTCGTCATAAGCGTGATCACCTGATACTGAATCATCTGAACACCCTGCTTGATTTCCCGCTTTACGCGCATTTCCGCCATTCTGGCGACTGTCTCCTCCTCTGCCTTCATGCCCTGCGCTTCCAGCTCCTCGCGCACCTCTCTTCGGAACTTTTCACGGCTTACCTGAACAAAGGGCGCCAAGTGAGACAGGGTAATGCTCTGTCCTCCGTACTGAGAGCTTGCGATCTGTGCTATGGCCTGTGTTGCGACGTTGCAGGCAGTGGAAAAGCTTCTGGGCCGGTCAATCATCGTCTCACTGATGATGGTTCCGTTCTGAAGCATATCCTCCAGGTTGACCAGGCAGCAGTTATGCATATGCTGCGCAAAATAATCCGCATCATGAAAATGGATGATTCCTTTTTCATGGGCCTCCACCACATCCTCCGGCAGAAGGAACCGTTTCGTGATATCCTTGCTCACCTCTCCTGCCATATAGTCCCGCTGTACGCTGTTTACAATCGGATTCTTGTTGGAATTCTCCTGCAGGACCTCCTCATTGCTGCATTCCAGCAGGGAAAGGATCTGTTTATCTGTGGAATTGGATTTGCGGACCAGCTCTCTGCGATAGCGGTAGGTAATATAATTCTCTGCCACCTTACAGGCCTGCTGCCTTATGATCTGCTCAATCACCATGTCCTGGATCTCTTCCACATTCGGACTGCGCTTCATAGCCGCACACAGGGCAGACACCTTAGCCACAATTTCCTGAATCTGATCCTCTGTCATCCGGTCACTTTCCGGAACGCTGTTATTTGCCTTGCGTACCGCATCCTCTATTTTAGAAGCATCAAATGCAACCTCCATACCGCTTCGCTTAATGATGTTCATTTCTCATCCCCCATATCTTGTATTAATCTTTTCTTTTTAACCCTATATATAGTATTGTATCATGCATTTCCGATTTCGCAAGAGGGAAAATTTCTTTTTCCTTGCATTCCTCCAAAATCCATGCTATACTTTCACTCGTTGCAGACCGGTCTTTAAGGCCTGTCAACGAAAAGAATCACGTGAGTTCGAGACCTTCCTCACGAAAAACAAAACTAAAGGAGAATGTACTATGAAACAGAACAAAGTCTTATTCATGACTCAGGCGGCTATGATTGCTGCTGTCTATGTGGTGCTCACCGTCGTAGGAGCATCCTTCGGCTTCGGCCCCATCCAGGTGCGTTTTGCAGAAGCGCTCACGATCCTGCCGTTTTTCACACCGGCCGCTATTCCCGGACTGTTTATCGGATGCCTGATCGGCAATATTTTCGGCGGCGCCATTCTGCCGGATATCGTCTTTGGCAGCATTGCCACACTCCTTGGAGCATTTGGCACCTATCAGCTGAAAAATCATGCGCTGCTTGCCCCGCTCCCTCCGATTCTGGCGAATACGATCATCGTTCCTTTTGTGTTAAAATACGGATATGGAGAGCCTCTTTCCATCCCGTTCATGATGCTGACGGTCGGAATCGGTGAAGTGCTTTCCTGTGGAATTCTGGGATACGGTCTTCTGAAGCTTCTGAGCAGCTATAAAGATACTATTTTTAAAAATTCCGCACAGGCGTAAAAAAAGGAGAACAAATTGCCCTGTCTCAGGCAGTTTGTTCTCCTTTTTTTACATTTTTACCGGATATTTTCCAGGCATTATCCAACCTTAAGCTTGAATTTCTGAATCTCCTTATCACTGGAAACCTTCTCCATCACAGCGCCAAGACTGCAGAGCTTCGCATCAAAGGACTCATACCCTCTCTCAATATATTCGATATCCTCCACAACGGTAATACCCTCTGCTGCAAGGCCTGCCATGACAAGGGCCGCTCCGGCACGCAGATCCGGCGCACTGACCCTTGCACCGGTATATTTGGACACACCGTTGATAATAGCGGTATTGCCCTCTACCTTTATATTCGCTCCCATGCGGGACAGCTCATCCACATATTTGAAACGGTTTTCAAAAATACTCTCCGTCACAATGCTGGTCCCTTCCGAAAGGGCCAGTGTCACCGCGATCTGCGGCTGCATATCCGTCGGAAATCCCGGATAGGGAAGGGTCTTCACATGGGTATGGTGCAATCCCTTGGAAGAAACCACACGCACGGCATCGTCAAACTCCTCCACCTCACAGCCGATCTCAATCAGCTTGGCCGTCGTAGCCTCCAGATGCTTCGGAATCACATTGCGCACCATTACATCCCCTTTGGTGATCGCTGCCGCACACATGAAGGTTCCCGCTTCGATCTGATCCGGAATAATTGAATATTCCGTACGATGCAGCGACGGCACTCCCTTAATGCGGATCACATCGGTTCCTGCTCCCTTGATATTGGCTCCCATACTGTTCAGGAAATTGGCTGCATCTACAACATGCGGCTCCTTGGCCGCATTCTCGATGATCGTATTGCCCTGGGCAAGAGACGCTGCCATCATGATATTGATCGTAGCACCGACCGTAACCACATCCAGATAGATGTGGCTTCCATGAAGATTCTCCGCTTCGGCAATAACAAAGCCATGCTCAATCTTCACCCTGGCCCCCAGCGCCCGAAAGCCCTTCAAATGCTGGTCGATCGGCCGGCTTCCGATATTGCAGCCTCCCGGGAGAGGAACCTCTGCCCTCTTATATTTGCCCAGCAGTGCTCCCAAAAGGTAATAGGAGGCACGAATCTTCTTGATATATTCATTATCAACGTTCAACGCGTCAATGCCGGAGCCATTGATGGCAACGGTGTGACGGTCCCTGCGATCCACCCTGGCGCCGATTCCCTCGATCGCCTGAATCAGTACATTGGTATCTCTTACATCCGGTATATTCTCAACTACAACAGTATCGTCTGTCATGATGGCCGCCGCCAGAATAGCAAGCGCTGCATTCTTGGCCCCGCCGATTTCCACTTCACCAACTAAAGGGTTACCGCCCTTGATTACATACTGTTCCATTATGCACCTCGAAATCTATCTTTTATTCCTCTTATCCCCACATAAACATTCTACGCATATTATACCACATTCCGAAGATTTGTAAATCTTTTATCCATTTTCAGCAATCCTTCCGGATTTCTTCATGACTAATTAAGATATTTCAGCGGATTCACCTGACTGCCGTTAATCAGTATCTCAAAATGCAGATGCGGTCCTGTACTTCTTCCCGTATTACCGCTGAGTGCAATCTTTTCTCCCTGTTTTACTTTCTTACCCGCAGAAACAAGAATCTTGCTCAGATGCGCATATCTCGTCTGCCTTCCGTCCGGATGTCTGATCGTGATACAGTATCCGTATCCGCTGGACCAACCGGCACTGACCACGGTTCCTCCGCAGGAGGCCTTTACCGCCGTACCAACAGAGCATGCCCAGTCCACACCCTTATGCATTCTGCCCCAGCGTTTTCCGAAGCCGGAGCTGTATCTTCCGCCGGATATCGGTTTAATATACGTGGGAGGTGTCTGGGTTCCCCTCTCAATAATCTTCGGAACCGCCTCTGTAATAATCGTCTGCGCGATGATTTCTCTTCCGGTTTCCTTGCCGTTTTTATAGGTAACAAGCGCCGTTACCCTGCGATGCCCTGCCGATGCCTCCTGCTGCACAACCTCCTTTGTCGTATACCAGCTGTCATTGTCTATATACTGTGTCTCGGCATTATAATCCTCTTCATAGGATACCTCTTCCTGGGTAACCACCGAAAGCTCCGGTTCCGGAGTTGTCACAACGATCTCGTCCCCGATCTGGATGATCGTGTCCTCCTGAAGATCCTCATTCAGCTCCAGAAGCCTGCTCACAGACATATTGTTCTTTTCCGCAACAATCGACAGACAGTCTCCTGCCGTCACTTCGTATATCTTATTTTCTTCCTTTTCTTTTGTAATATCAGAGACAGCCTGCTCCAGAGAAGTAATGCTGTCCTCTGCCACATAGGATTCTGCAATCTCAATATCTTCCACAAAGGATACCTGCTTCAGTCCGTCGCTCTCGCCGGTCGCTTCCGGGAGTTCTCCTTCCCCGGCTTCCTGCGTCTCCTCCTGCATTTCCTCCTGTGTCTCCTCCTCCGAAGAATCTGACGGAGCATCCTCCTGCTCTGCAATCCCGGCAATATTCGAGCTTTCCTCTGATTTTACCACCTTCGTGGTGAGAGAGGTCAGTTCCCTAGAAGTATCCGCAACCAGCTGCACGGAATACTCCTGTTCCTGATCATAGGGATTTTTTACGGTTTCCAGAAGCTCCACCACATCGGTCTTATCCTTCAGGTTCACAATATAATCATTGATTTTTACCGTATATGCCTTATCCAGGGTCCCCACAACCGTGTCTTCCAGGGCCTGTTCCATATTTTGCTTGATTTCTTCCTCCTTGGATGGAATTTTTACCAGTGTTTCCACCTTTCGCACATCGCAGTCTGCCTTCATCAGCACCATCTCGTCTGATTTTGATGCAACCTCCCGGCGCACGCCAAGATACAGCTCCCGGCCCTCCTCTTCAGTGGCCACTTTTCCTACCAGTGTATCGTTTATATAAACCTCATAGATTTCTTTTCCGCCAATCACGCCAAGGGCATGAAGGCCAAACAATCCGCCTCCCAGAACCAGAACTGCCACGGAAGCAGCAAGAATAAACGGCTTCAGATTTCTCCTTCTTCTTCGACGGCGCTTTTTCTTACTTTTCGTCTTCCTGGCGGAAGAACTTTTTTTCTTCTTTGCAGTCGGACGATCTTTTCCGGATTTGTCTTTCTTTTCCGGACCGCTTTCCTTTCCGGGCCTTTCCAATACAGATGACTCGGAAGCACTGTCCGATGCCGGCAGCTTCTCACTTTCGAAAGGTTCCTTTGCAGGCTTCTGGACTTTTGTCTTCTCTTTTTTCTTCGCCTTTTTTTCCGGCTCGTCCAGCATTCGGCCGAACACGCCGGAATGCTTTCTGACCGGCTCCTGCTTCCATACCGGAAGCGTCCGTTCTTCAAGAACTGTATCCTGCTTTTTATCTGACGGTTCTTTTGCTCCTTTTGGTTCCTGCGTTTCTTCTATATGTTCAAATGCGTCCTCTGTCTGATCATCCGCAAAAATAAAATCCGGCAGTTCCCGTTCAAAAGCTTCCCATTCCTCATAATACTTTCGGCGGGCCTCCCTTCTGGCATCGATCTCCTCCTGAGAACGCACCTGTCTGCCCGGATTGTTAATTTTTCTTTTCATATGTCCACCCGGCCGTAATATATTTGTAATAATTTACATGATAACAGTTTACGTAACGGATGTAAAGGGATATCACGAATTTCTTTTCTGCCTGTATGCCTCATACATCAGAAGAGAAGCCGCAACTCCCGCATTCAGGGATTCCACCTGTCCTTCCATAGGGATTCGGATATAGGTGTCTGCCAGAACCGCCGTCTCATCCGTCAGACCATTGCCCTCATTTCCGATCAGGAAGGCGCAGCCATTTCGGTAATCCGTTTCGTCATAGGAAAGGGTTCCGCCAAGATGCGCCGCAAATACCGGAATCTCCCGGCTTTTCAGGCCAGTTACTGCCCTCGGAAGATCATCGGTATACAGAAACGGCATCCGGTAAATCGCCCCCATGGTGGAACGAATGGTCTTCGGATTGTAAATATCCACACAGCCTCTGTTCATAAGAATGCCGGAAACCCCGGCCCCCTCTGCGGTTCGGAAAATCGTTCCGAGATTACCGGGATCCTGAAGATTTTCCAGGACCATGATGCATGGCTTTTCCTTTCTCAGCAGCTCTTCCATCTGATAATGATACTGCTTTACGAGGCAAAGGATCCCCTGGGGCGTCATGGTATCGGAAAGCGTGCGGAACAGACGGTCCTCCACCACCTCATAGCTGCAGCTTTCCAGAAGCCTTTTGTGCTCCTCTTCCTGAAAAAAGTGTTCGGAAACATAAGCTTTCACGATCCGGTCCCGGGGAGCCTCCCGAAACATCCGGATTCCCTCCACCACAAAGATGTCCTGTTCCCTGCGGGCCTTTCCCTTACTGTTCAGCTGAATAATATTTTTCACCTGGCTGTTGCTGCTGCTCGTGATCATTGCATGCCCTCTCTTTTCCCCATACTGCATCAGGGACGGGGCATCCTAAAACACCCCGTCCCTGATAATCCTGTCTCTGAACAGACATTCCTATACAGACAGCGTCCTGCTGATCTCAAACTCATATTCGGAAATGTCCTTCTGCATTGCAAGCGCCTCGTCAATGTCATAATCCACATATTCTCCATGACGATAGGCGACAACACGGTTGCTCTTACCTGCGCAGAGCAGATCCACAGCATATGCCCCCATCATGGATGCATATACGCGGTCTCTGCAGGTAGGACTGCCGCCTCTCTGCATATGTCCGAGAATGGTAGCTCTTGTCTCCACACCGGTGGCTGCTTCAATACGCTTTGCCATGCTTGCAGAATGTCCGATTCCCTCTGCGTTAACGATAATATGATGCTTTTTGCCCTTCTTACGGTTGCTGATGATATTGTCGATCAGCTTCTGCTCATCATAATCATACCGCTCCGGGAGAAGAATGTCCTCGGCGCCGTTGGCGATTCCGCACCAGAGCGCCAGATATCCTGCATTTCTTCCCATGACCTCTATAATACTGCAGCGCTCATGGGAGGTGGAGGTATCTCTCACCTTATCGATGGCCTCCATTGCCGTATTTACCGCCGTATCAAATCCAATGGTATATTCGGTGCAGGCAATATCCAGATCAATGGTTCCCGGAATTCCCACGGTATTGATCCCAAGTCCGGCCAGCTTCTGTGCTCCTCTGAAAGATCCGTCCCCGCCGATAACGATAAGCCCGTCGATACCATGCTTCCTGCAGATCTTGGCTCCCTCCTGCTGACCTTCCGGTGTCACAAATTCCTTGCAGCGTGCAGTGTACAGTATTGTTCCGCCGCGCTGAATGATATCGGAAACCGAAGTCACATCCATATCGATGATCTCCTCATTCAGAAGACCATTGTACCCTTTCTTAATACCCTTTACCTTCTTACCCTGCGTCACTGCCCTGCGGACGACTGCCCGTATCGCCGCATTCATTCCCGGAGCATCTCCGCCGCTGGTCAGAACTCCTATGGTATGGATCTCCTTTGCCATGCCTTTTCCTCCTGTCCGTATCTATCCTGTCTGCTGTTGCTGTGTTATTGTTACGTTATTCCTGTTTTGTTATTGAATTATTGTTTTTACGTCTATACCTCTCTGACGCTTTTCTCCCTTATTTTATAGCATTCGCCCTGTATTTTCAATGCCTTTCTCTACAACTTTCACATTGTTTTCCCCGAACTCTTTCGTCAATTTGACCATAAGCTCCTCATCAATGTGTACACTGTTCCTGTCCGGGAGGCGCTTCATGGATTTTGGAGATTCAATATACAGAACCACCATATCTCTCCCGTCCGAATCCTCCAGAAGCTGCATAAGCTTTTCCGAGTCTCTCCTGTAATCCTCCAAAGTCGCGAACTTTACCCACAGCTCTCTTCTGGCCTGATCGAAGGGAATGATCCTCTCACAGATCAGCTTGCTTGCCTTCTCTTCCTCTCCGGATACCCTGCCCTGAATAAAGACCTTGGAGTCCTCCGAAAGCAGCGCGGAATTGGTTTCATAATCCTTCGGAAACACAACCACCTCCACCGTTCCTACCAGATCCTCCACCGTGAGAAATGCCATCATCTTGTTATTTTTTGTGTGCTTTATCGTCTTTCCCGTGATCATCCCGCCGATCGTCACTCTGGCACCGTCATATACTCTGGCGCTCTTTTGCTCATCATCCCACTGAAAATCCGAAGTCACTGCCGTGATACTCTTTTTCCAGCACTCTTCATACGCCTCCAGAGGATGTCCGCTGATATAGACACCAAGTACCTCCTTCTCAAAGCCAAGAAGAATCTCCCGCTCATATTCTCCCACCTTTGGAAGCTTTACCTCGAAATCCTTCTTCTCTTCCTCTCCGACGAAATCAAACAGACTCATCTGACCGGTCATGGAGTATTTCTTTTCCTGGGCAACCTGATCCATAATCTGAACATACACCATCATAAACTGCTTGCGTGTTCCCCCCAGGCTGTCCAGCGCTCCGGCCTTAATAAAGCTCTCGATCGTCCGCTTATTTACTTCCTTTCCGGAAAGTCTTTCGATAAAGTCCTTCAGGCTTTTGTACGGCCCGTTTTCTTCCCGTTCCCTTACGATCGAAGCAATCACCGGCCGCCCGATGCTCTTAATGGCGGTCAGTCCATACCGTATATTCTTTCCGGAAACAGAAAAACCGCCCTCTCCCTCATTGATATCCGGAGGAAGGATCTCGATCCCCATCTGCCGGCAGGTCAGAATATATTCGGATACCTTTCCCGGATTATCGATCACAGAGGTCATAAGCGCCGCCATAAATTCCACAGGATAATAGTATTTTAACCAGGCTGTCTGATAAGATACCACCGCATAGGCTGCCGCATGGGATTTATTAAACGCATATTTGGCAAAATCGATCATCTCATCATAAATCTTATTTGCCGTCTGCTCCAAAATGCCATTGGCAATACAGCCCGGCACCCCTTCCTCTGCGTTGCCGTACACAAAATTCTTCCGCTCCTTTTCCATGACTGAGGCTTTCTTCTTGGACATGGCACGGCGCACAAGGTCACTTCGGCCAAGGGTATAACCGGCCAGCTTCTGTACAATCTGCATGACCTGCTCCTGATAGACGATACAGCCGTAGGTAGGCTCCAGGATCGGCTTCAGCTCCGGACAGTCGTAGGTGATGGAGTCCGGATTGTTCTTTCCCCGGATATACTGGGGAATGAAATCCATCGGGCCCGGGCGGTAAAGAGAAATACCCGCGATAATATCCTCCAGGCTCTGAGGCTTTAGTTCCTTCATGAAATTCTTCATCCCGCCGCTTTCCAGCTGAAATACGCCGTCTGTCCGCCCGGTTCCCAGCGAGTCCAGAACCGCCTTATCATTATAATCTATGCTGTCTATATCAATGTGCCTGCCGCTGCTCTTCTGTGCCAGACGCACGGCATTCTGAATTACCGTCAGAGTTCGAAGCCCCAGAAAATCCATTTTCAGAAGCCCCAGCTCTTCCAGCGTCGTCATGGTAAACTGTGTCGTGATAGAGCCGTCGGCTGCCCGTGACAGCGGAACATATTCATCCACTTCCTTCTGGCTGATGACCACTCCCGCCGCATGCATGGACGTATGTCTCGGAAGCCCCTCCAGACGTTTGGACATATCGATCAGATATTTCACCTGCTCATCCGTCTGATAAAGCTTCCGAAGCTCCGGGTTCATGTTCAGCGCCTTATCTATCGTAATATTCAGCTCATTCGGGATCATTTTCGCTATGGAATCCACAAAGGCATAGGGAAGATCCATGACGCGCCCCACATCCCGGATGACACCCTTGGCTGCCATGGTACCGAAGGTAACGATCTGCACCACCCGGTCCTTCCCGTATTTTTTCACCACATAATCAATGACCTCCTGCCGGCGTTCAAAGCAGAAATCCACATCAATATCGGGCATGGAGACACGCTCCGGATTCAGAAAACGTTCGAAAAGCAGCTGATAGCGCACCGGATCAATATTGGTGATCCCCAGTGTATAAGAGACAATACTTCCCGCAGCAGAGCCTCTGCCCGGCCCCACCATGATATTCTGGCTCCTCGCATAATTGATGAAATCCCATACGATCAGGAAATAATCCACATACCCCATCTTCCGGATGATGGAAAGCTCATAGTCCAGCTGTTTTCTCAGGGAGCCGTCATCCTTTGGGTACCGTTTTTCAAACCCTTCCGAACACAGCCTGTTCAGATATTCCCAGGAGGTATAGCCCTGAGGCACATCATATTTAGGCAGCTTGGTCACACCGAATTCAATTTCCACATGACAGCGCATGGCAATATCATGGGTATTCTTAAGTGCCTCCTTCGCATAAGGGAAAAGCGCTTCCATTTCTTCCGGAGACTTCAGATAATACTGTCCTCCCTCATAGCGCATCCGGTCTTCGTCCTCCAGCTTTTTCCCCGTCTGAATACACAGCAGGATGTCATGAGGCTTCTCGTCCTGTGCATACGTATAATGCACATCATTGGTCGCCACCAGAGGTATTCCCGTCTCCCTGCTCATGCGCATCAGCTGCTGATTTACCAGCTTCTGTTCCTGCAGTCCGTGATCCTGAAGCTCCAGGAAATAGTTTTCCTTTCCGAAAATATCCCGGTACTCCAGAGCACACCTTTTCGCCTCCTCATACAGCCCCTTCATCAGATAACGCTGTACCTCACCTGCGAGGCAGGCACTCAGGGCAATAATCCCTTCATGATATGTCCGCAAAAGCTCCTTATCCACTCTCGGCCGGTAATAAAAGCCCTCCACATAGCCTTTGGATACAATTTTCATCAGATTCCCGTAACCGGTATTATTCTCCGCCAGAAGCACCAGGTGGTAATAACGGTCTTCTCCGCCTCCCGTCTCCCGGTCAAACCGGGAATTGGGAGCCACATACACCTCACAGCCGAGAATCGGATTAATGCCGGCCTCCCGGGCCGCCCGGTAAAAATCGATGACCCCAAACATCACGCCGTGATCGGTGATGGCACAGCTGTCCATGCCAAGCTCCTTCACACGGCTGATGCATTCCTTTATTTTATTGGACCCATCCAGCAGACTGTACTCTGTGTGGACGTGAAGATGTGTAAATTCCATGTTTGTTCTCCTGTTCTGATTCCTGAACCTGACGTTCCCTTTTTCGTCATAACGAAAGTATATCATACTCGGCTACCGAAAGAAATATCCCGGAAAAATACTTTTTCCGCATTCTTTCCCATACCACAAAAGGACCCTTCCGGCCATACGGCCAAAGGGTCCCTGCAGCTTTCTATGTAACAGTATCGTCTTCCTCGCTTTTAATTTCCGCTCATCATGAAATCAATCAGCTTCTGAACATCCTCTTCTTCATAAGCCTTTAACTCCAGCTCCGGAATATAGGCATCATTGGAAAAAATATTTGCAAGAGATACATACTGACATAACTTGGACTTCAAATTCAGCACGTCTCCTTCGCTGGTAATCAGCTCTACCTTGCCCTTGCAGCTGTCAACTACCTGGAAAAATTTTTCTACATTCGTAATGTTCTGAATCTTCATAATCTTACTTCCTCCTCTGCTCATCTTTCGCCTCGATTATAACATGCAAGGCAAGATTTGCAATAACCTTTCTGCCATTTTTTTCATTTTTGGCAAAAGCATCAGAAAACCCCCGAAAATACGGGGGTTTTTGCACATTATGAATGACTATTTTTCTGCAATCGCCTCAACTTCGATCAGCACATCCTTCGGAAGCCTTGCAACCTCCACGCAGGAACGGGCAGGAAATACTCCGGTAAAATATCCCGCATATATCTCATTGATTTTTCCGAAATCGTCCATGTTTTTTATAAACACCGTTGTCTTGATCACACGCTCCATGTCGGTTCCGGATGCCTCAAGAAGGGCCGAAAGATTCCTCAGTGCCTGATCCGCCTGGGCCTGGGCTCCCTGGGGAATTTCCCCGGTTTCCGGTACGACCGGAATCACGCCGGAGGTAAAAATAAGATTTCCGACCTCAATGGCCTGAGAATAGGGACCGATAGCCGCCGGTGCCTTGTCTGTTGCAATTGCCTTTTTCATCATGGAATCTCCTCCTGTCTTCCGCCTTTTTACAGGCGTTCTGCTCATTTTATTTTTCCTTCACTTTCATGATCCGGTTTTCTGTGATCACGATACGCTTTTCCTTTAAAAGTCTTCCCACCGCCCGCTTAAACGCATTCTTGGAAAGGCCGAACTCCCGGTTGATCACCTCCGGAGAAACCCGGTCATTGAAAGGCAGGACTCCCTCAAATTCATCGATCACCTGCATAACCAGCTCTGCATCCGCATCCATCTGCTCCCAGCTTTTGGCCCGGACACTTAAGTCCAGCTTCCCGTCGGGCTTCACCCCGGTCACTCTTCCTTCGATCTCTTTTCCAATTTCCAGATCCCCAAAGCATTCCTTTTTCGGAATGAGAGCGGAAAAACAGCCGTCCACCGCAACAAAGGCTCCAAACTGCTGACTGGTTTCATAAATGATGCCCTTCACCGTATCATCCTTCTGATAAGGGGAGTCCGTCCTGAGATACGGATAAACATTCATGGTGGCACAAAGCCGGTCGCTCTTATCAATATAAAGCGCCACCAGACAGCTCTCGCCTTTGCGCACCCGCCTCGTCTGTTCCCGGAACGGAAGAAACAGATCCTTCTCCAGCCCCCAGTCAAGAAACGCGCCGATCCTGCCGATCTCCGCCACCGGAAGCACCCCGATCTGTCCCACTGTAAGCGCAGGCCTGCGGGTGGTCGCAATCGGACGGTCTCTGGAATCCTTATAGAGGAAAACCGAAATCACATCACCGATAGCCGTTCCCTCCGGGACCTGCTTCGCAGGAAGAAGCACCCGCTCCTCCTCCCGGCCTTCCTCCGCCAGATAAACACCGAATTCTACCTTCTTAACAACCTTTAACTCCTGTATTTCGCCAAGCTTTGGCATGTCTTACCGTCCTTTCTCTCTGACAGCCCTTATCCGGGACTGAACTCTACTACTGCATAGGGCTTTCCTGCCTCATCACAAAGCGCCACCGTATAAATACCATCCTGCTCCTTCGTATACGGGACAACCACATCCCCTAGCTTTGCCGACATCTTATATTCCGCACGCATCATACCGATCCGGTAAGCTTCCGGAAGAAAATCGGCGGCCATCCCCACATACTGCCCGTTATTCACATGGTTATTCGTATCAATCTGATGCTTCAGAATCACAAGCGGGGGCCTCTTTTCCATCTCCTCCGGCATCGGAAGCTTCCGGCCGGCATAATCCATGGGAAGCTTTTCTTCTATCGCATAGGCCTGTGCCTCTTCCTTCGGGATACGGGCAGGACGTCCGCTGTCCCGGTCCATATAAATCCAGACGGAATTTGCCCGCGCCAGCATAACCCCCTCCCGGTCCTTCAGGCAGAAATTTCTCATGCCGTAAAAGCCTTTAAAATCATAGGCCCAGGTGCAGACCTCAATCTCCTCGAACAAATCCGGATACCGATCCACGACAATCTGCCAGGAGGACAAAAGCCAGGCTCTCCTTTCCTGTTCCAGCTTCCTCACTCCAAAGCCGATATCCTGAGATTGGAACGTGCTGCAGTCCTGAAAGTAATTGATCAGACTGCTCAGCGAAAGCTTCTTGTCATTGCCCACTTCACTGTACCGTACTCTGCTCCTGAAACTGTACATATCATCAATCTCCTTCCCATTTGTACAGACAAACACCACATCCCGGAGGATTTCGCATCACAGAAGAGCCTTTCAAACTTTCCCATGATACGAAAAAGCTGTCTCAGTAACTGAGACAGCCTCTTTGTCAAGCTGGGCTACAAGGATTCGAACCTTGAAATGACGGAGTCAGAGTCCGTTGCCTTACCGTTTGGCGATAGCCCATTGTTTACCAACAAAAAGGATTATACATGATATCATTTTAAATTGCAAGCACTTTTTCTGATTTTTTTATCATTCTTATTTTTTTCTGATTTTTTATATTTCCCTGTAAAATTTCCGGCCGGTTTCGATCACGCAAGTTCCAGCAAACCAGCCGCATTTTTCCACAGAACGGCCTCTTCCTCTTCTTCGGTAAGTCCCAGCTCTTTAATATAAGAAATATCTTTTCCCTGATCTCCCCATGGACTGTCCGTCCCGAAAAGAATCTGCTTTGCTCCATGGCCTTTGATCAGCCGCTTCATCTGTGCCTGATCCATAAATCCGTTAGTCATGGAAGTATCCAGATATACATTCTGTCCCATCAGAAGCTCCTCCACCTGATCCCACTGACGGAAGCCTCCCATGTGTGCCAGCACACATTTTTCCGGACGAACTGCCCTCAAAACAGCAGCGGATCTCTGGGGAGGACAATGCACCTTTGCCGGAAGTCCGATATCAATTCCCGCATGAATACTGATCACCAGTCCCTGATTGGACGCCTCATCCAGCAGGCAGAGCATCTTCGGGTCATCAATCATGATCCCCAGGTAATCCGGATGGATCTTGATCCCCTTCAGCCCCATAGACCTGATTTCCCGCAGTTCTTCCCTATAAGAGGGGCTGTACGGATGAACAGCACCAAAGGAAAGAAGCTTTAAGCCTTCCCCGTCAAAGGATTCCGGGGTGATCTTTCTGGCATAGGTATTGATCGTTGCAAACTGTTCCGGCTTCGTAATGACCGGCAGTACAACTCCTATCGTCACCCCAGCCTTCTCCATGGAAGCGGTCAGGCCCTTTTGTGTCCCGTCAGCTGCCGCCGTCAGCCCGGAGCGCTTCTCCAGTGTATGGATCGTCGGCGCTGCGATCTTATCCGGAAATGTATGTGTATGAAAATCAATAACCATTCGTTCCGATCCCTCCGTTTGATCTTTTTTGTTTCTATTGTATCTTCTGCGCAGCTTTTTTTCAATCCCCTCTGTCGGCGTATCTTCCGGAAATTCGCTCCCTGCAGGCCCCGGCGTCTTGATAATTTTTTGCATTTGTGATAGGCTATAATTTAAATGAATTTAAACGAAAGAGAGCGTATACTATGAGTACTTTGAACCTGACTCTGCTGACCGATCTCTATGAATTGACCATGATGCAGGGCTATTTTGAAAGCAAGAAAAACGAAACCGTCATCTTTGATGCTTTCTACCGCAACAATCCGTGCGGAAACGGCTACGCCATAGCAGCCGGCTTAGAGCAGGTAATTGATTATATCAAAAATCTGCACTTTGATGAGGAAGACATTTCCTATCTGAGAAGTCTGAACTGCTTTACGGAGGATTTTCTCAGTTACCTGAGCAATTTCCATTTCAGCGGCGATATTTATGCCATTCCGGAAGGAACGGTCGTATTCCCCAGGGAACCGCTGGTGAAGGTCATTGCACCGATTATGGAAGCACAGCTCGTTGAAACCGCCATTCTGAATATTATCAATCATCAGAGTCTGATTGCCACAAAGGCAGCCCGGGTCGTTTATGCCGCCAAGGGTGACGGGATTATGGAATTCGGCCTGCGCCGGGCTCAGGGACCGGATGCGGGAACCTACGGTGCAAGAGCCGCGGTGATCGGCGGCTGCATCGGGACCTCCAACGTGCTGACCGGTCAGCTGTTCCACGTACCGGTTCTCGGCACCCATGCCCACAGCTGGATCATGAGCTTCCCTGACGAATACACGGCCTTTAAGACCTATTCCAAAATGTATCCGGACAACTGCCTTCTTCTGGTAGATACCTATGACACCTTAAAGCAGGGTGTTCCGGATGCCATCCGGGTATTCCAGGAAATGCGCAGGGACGGCCTTCCCATGAAGCGCTACGGCATCCGTCTGGACAGCGGAGACCTTGCTTACCTGTCCAAAAAGGCAAGAAAGATGCTGGATGAGGCAGGCTTCCCGGACGCAATCATTTCCGCGTCCAGCGACCTGGATGAGCATCTGATCGACAGCCTGAAAGCCCAGGGCGCAGCCATCACCTCTTGGGGTGTCGGGACGAACCTGATCACCTCCAAGGACTGTCCTGCCTTCGGCGGCGTATACAAACTGGCGGCTGTTCAGGCGGAAGACGGATCCTTTGTCCCGAAAATCAAGCTTTCCGAGAACACGGAAAAGGTGACGAATCCGGGCAACAAAAAGATCATCCGGATCTACGAGAAGGATTCTCATAAGATCAAGGCCGATCTTATCGCGCTCGTGGAAGAGGAATATGACCCTTCCGAAGATCTTCGTATCTTCGATCCCCTGGAGCCCTGGAAGGAGACCATCCTGAAGGGCGGTACCTATGAGCTTCGCGAAATCATGGTTCCGGTATTCCTGAAGGGCAAATGCGTCTATGAGTCACCGGAAGTCATGGATATCCGAAGCTACTGTATGGAAGAACAGAACACCCTCTGGGAGGAATCCCGCCGTCTCATCAATCCTCATGAGATGTACGTGGATCTTTCGGACAGGCTGTACACGATCAAAAAGCAGCTGATCAACGATTATTCCATGAAGAAAAGAAAATAGCTTCCGATTTCATCTGTGAAGACAGGAAGGAGAAGAATTCCAAGCGAAAGGAATGCTTCTCCTTTTTTATGCTTTTTGGGAGGAAGCCTTCTCCTGCCCGGACATTTTTACCACGCAAAAATAAATGATATAGGATATCACCACATTGATAAAATCTGCAATCAGCTGGGTCCATACGATCCCCTCCATCCCGAACAGATGATCCAGAAGAATCAGGATCGGTATATTCAGGAAAAGCTGACGGATCACCGGAAGCCAGAACGCGATTTTTCCACGGTCAATAGCCTGCATGAAGTTTACCATGTTGAAGCTCAGAAACATAAACGGTGTGGCCAGGCATCTTGCCTGAAGAAATGCAGTTCCGAGCTCCACGGTTTT
>JALERW010000006.1 GCA_022763925.1 Lachnospiraceae bacterium | reverse complement strand
TGCATACGGTCACAGCAGCTCCACATGCAGCAGCTCCAGCAGCCTTTTGGCCGCAAGAGATACCGGGTTTTTCCGGTCAATGACAATACACATACTGCGCCTGGGTATCTTTTTCTCAAACTGCAGCTCGAAGATTTCTCCGGTATCCAGATATTTTCTGGCAAAATCAGCCACAACACAGGCAATGCCCAGGTTTTTCCTGGCAAACTGCACCAGCATATCGCTGGTTGCCAGCTCGAATTCCGGACTGATCACCACCTGATTTTCCTTCAGAAAACGGTCCGTATAACGCCGGGTACTCGTATTATTCTCCAGAAGGATCAGCGGCAGCTTTTCCAGCTCCTTATAGCTTAAAATCTTTCCCTGAAGGGAGAGAAACTGACTTCCCGCAACAAAAATGTCCTCAATCTCCCGAACCTCCTGTATCCGGAGATCCCCCCGCATATGAAACGGGGAGGTCACTACCCCGAAATCAATTTTTCCCTCCTGAAGATTCACCAGCGTCTCCGGTGTGGTGGCATTGGACACCATGATCTTGATCTTCGGGAACTGTTCATGGAACTGCTCCAGATAGGGAAGAAGGTAATACTGCAGGGACATATCGCTGGCGCCGATACGGATCTCTCCGGTAGACATATTCAGCATCTGCATCAGCTTCGCCTCACCGTTCAGAATACACTCATATCCGCGGGAGACATAAGAATACAGCATCTCCCCTTCCGCGGTAAAGCGGACCCCCTTTGCCGTCCGGATAAAAAGGGCAGTTCCAAGCGTCTGCTCCAGCTGCTTCAGCGCCTGGCTCACTGCAGGCTGCGAAATCGCCAGCTGTTCTGCCGCCTGGGTGATCGTACCGGTCTTTCCCACATAATAAAAAATACGATAATGTTCCAGATTCGTATCCATGCTCTGTCCCTTTCCTGTTTATTCCCCCCGGAAGCTTACAAACCGGTTCTGCTTCAGCTGGCGGAAAAACTCCGCCAGCCGTTCATATAAAGGCTCCGCCTTTTCTCCGAACCTGTCCTTCACAAGAATCCCGATCTCAATCAAACTGCGTTCCCCGTCTATCTGCTTCCACACAAAGCTTCCGAATGCGTCCAGCCGGATATGGCTTACCTTCGGAGCAAGAAAAATCACCTGGGCCATCCGGTTGAACAATCCCCGGTTTACCATGTCCACCGTAACGATTCCGTTCCGGCTCTCTCGCCAGGAAACATCCGGATTGCGCACAGGTATCTTTTCCAGAAAATTATTCTGCATGCTTCTTCTCCTTATGCCAGATGGTAAACCGGCACATGATCAGGATCAGGAGCACAAACGCTGCCAGCGCTGCCGCTTTTGCTCCCGGCCCGGCCAGGAAATATCCGAATCCGTTATCCATCAGCGACAGATTCAGAAAATCTCCCAGGTTTGTTCCTCTTGCGCTTGTCATGGGAATAATCGCAAATACTGCCAGCAGAATACCCACAAGGCCTTCCCCGGCAATCATTCCCGACGTATAGAGTACCCCGCGGTCAATGGCATCCTTCTTCTGTTCCCCGCTGTCTTTCTTTCTCTTTTCAAACCACAGGCGGATCAGGCCTCCCACCATGATTGCACTGGTTGTCCGGAGCGGAAGATACAGTCCTACCGCCACGGGCATGACCGGAAGCCCGAGGATCTCAATCACGACAGCGATCATTGCTCCGGTCAGGATCATCGTCCAGGGAAGATTACCGTTCATGACACCTTCCACGACCGTTTTCATGATCATTGCCTGAGGAGCCGGGAGCTCTGTGGAGCCATAGCCCCATGCCTGATTGAGCAGATACAGTACTCCGCCGATGGCAAGGGCCGATGCCGCCACGCCGATCAGCTCACCGAGCTGCTGATGTTTCGGTGTAGAGCCTACGATATAGCCGGTCTTCAGATCCTGGGATGTATCTCCGGCGATTGCCGCAATCACACAGATCACACCGCCGATGGAAATTACGCCCATCATGCTTTCGTGTCCGGTTCCTGATATTGCCTTCAATACCAGAGCCGACACCAAAAGGGTCGCAATGGCCATTCCGGAAACCGGGTTATTGGAGGAACCGACCAGTCCCACCAGACGGGACGAAACCGTTGCAAACAGAAAGCCGAACACAGCGATCAGAAGTGCTCCGGGCAGGCTCACGGGAACAGACGGAACAAGCCACAGGATCACGACCGCCGCCAGCACACCGATCAGCACCAGGTTCATCGGCAGATCCTTCTCCGTACGCAGAGAAGATGCCTGCCGTCCTCCCCGCAGGTCCTTCATGGATGCCCGAAAGGTATTTACGATCAGCGGCAGAGACTTGATGAGACTGATAATCCCGGCTGCCGCCACGGCGCCTGCTCCGATATAACGAATATAAGAGCCCCACAGCTGCTGGCTTCCCATCTCGGAAATCAGCTTCGTTGCCGGAGCAAAGACTTCAGTAAGCCCGCCTCCGAACAATTTGATCAGGGGCATCAGGATGAGCCAGGAAATCAGCCCTCCCGAAAACATGTAGGACGCGATCTTCGGCCCGCAGATATATCCCACACCGGCCAGCGCAGGCAGCACCGAAATTCCCACGCCTCCGCCGTAGGACTTCAGTTCAAAATCCACATCGCTGGGAAAAAGCTTCAGCCCATCCGCCAGGAATTTGTAGACAGCCGCAACTCCCATGCCGCCAAATACCGCGCCTGCTTTGGAGCCTCCCTCTTCGCCTGCCACCAGAACCTCTGCACAGGCGGTTCCTTCCGGATACGGAAGGGTTCCGTGCTCCTTCACGATCAGTGCCTGCCGAAGAGGAATCATAAACAGAACGCCGAGCACACCGCCGCATAACGCGATCAGGGAGATCTCCGTAAGAGACGGTGCCCCCTCTCCCCATTCCTCCATCCACATAAACAGGGCCGGAAGCGTAAAGATCGCTCCTGCCGC
This sequence comes from Lachnospiraceae bacterium, assembly GCA_022763925.1. Lineage (GTDB taxonomy): Bacteria > Bacillota > Clostridia > Lachnospirales > Lachnospiraceae > JAGTTR01. The sequence continues at coordinate 10,895 of JALERW010000006.1, read as the reverse complement.
CACCGATTCTCCTGCAGATCCGATGGTCTGCACCATATTGTTTTCCAGGATCGAATCCCGCTTCAGAATCACACGGATCACTCCCATGGAGATCACCGCAGCCGGAATCGATGCAGAGACGGTCATTCCTACCCTCAGCCCCAGATAGGCATTCGCCGCTCCAAAAAGTACCGCCAGCATAATACCAAGCAGCACGGAAACCCAGGTGAGCTCCGGCATCACCCGGTCCGCCGCGATAAATGGCTTAAATGTTGTTTCTTCCTTCTTCAAATTTTTTCTCTCCTTTTTGTAAAATCGCAGATATTATTTTAACACAGTTTTACCGGATACACCAGTGCTTCTTCCTTCCTGTTCACGAACCGCCCTTCAGGCAGAAAAAAAGGCACAGCAGTAAACGCATGCCATGCCTTCCGGTATTTTGGAATACTAATCCTGCGGCTCTGCCCCCGTTCTTCCGAAGAACGTGAACAGATACAGTCCGCAGACTGCAACCAGTATATAGATGATTCTCGACAGCCAGGACGTATAACCAAACAGAAATCCCACAAGATTAAAATTGAAAATTCCGATCAGTCCCCAGTTCAGAGCGCCGATGATCACTGTAATCAGCGCTGTATAATCCAAACATCTGCTCATATTTCAACTGCCTCCTTTTGAAACAGTATGTGCCGAAATGCATGGTCTTATACGCCCTTTATTTCTTTTTGTTTCTCCTCACGCTCTGCCCACATATAGCCGCTTCCGTAAACGGTCTGTATATATTTCGGTTTTCCGGGATTATTTTCCAGCTTCTTCCGCAAACGGCGGATCACAACACAGAGCGTATTCTCATCCACGCTTCTCTTATTCTCCCAGCCCTGTCTTAACAGAAGCTCTCTGGGTACGATCTGCCCCCGGTTCTCGAGCAGAAGCTTAAGAACTCTCTGCTCCGTCCTGCTAAAACAGATATTCTGCATGCCTTTCCGGAAGATATGATCCGAAAAATCAAAATACATATCTCCCTCTGAAAGGATTTCCTTTTCGTTTTCTTCTCCTTTGGAGGGCATAAGCAGTTCCGCCAGACTTCCTTTCTGAAACGGAAGCTTCAGGAACGCATACCCATCCGACTCTCTGGGACTTCCCAGCAAAATGATCCCGGGGGCTTTTGGATTCCTGCTTATCGTATCCGCAAAATCAACTCCGCTCCCGTCCGAAAATTCCCGGGCAAGCAAAATCAGATCCAGACTGCTCTCCTTCCACAGCGTATACGCCTGACGCAGGCAGTCCGCCTCCAGGATCTCACAGCCAAGGCTATAAAGCTCCCGACGTACTGCATGACGGATTGTTTTGTCCTGTTCTGCAACCAGTACCTTTCTCATATAGAATCATCCCTTATCTGTCCTATTTCCTTCTGTCATCCTAGCAGGCGATTCTGAATATTATCCGTCCGTATTTCTTAAATTTTACTTACTCTTTTTTCTTTTATTTTCTCTTTTCTCAGATCCTTCTGTCAGATGATATAATCCTTCAAAAGCGCTCTGATCTCCTCAAAATCCTGGCTTCCGAACAGTTCCAGAACCGTTTGTCTGCCTACTCCCAGCTGAAGCACTCCCACGAGGGACTTGGCATCCACCGTTCTGCTTCCCCATTTCAAATCCGCATCACCAGAAACGTGTTCCATCTTTGTCACAAACAGTGCGGCATCCTGTACCGTCGGAATCATAATTTTAATTTCCACAGTGATCCTCCTCCTTCGTAATCCGTATAAATGAATCTGTATTTATTATAGCATTCCCGCTGCTTTTTATTCTGTTTTCAATTATACCATATTTCCGGATCCGGCGCGATACCCAAAAGCAGATCCGTCTCATGAATGAGATGATTGAGGAGACAGAGACCGCCGATACCGATGAAAAGCGGACACACCTTTTAAAGAATATACTTGTGATAGGGGCCTACCTGAAAAGGCGGAGTAATCTTGTAGTTCTGTCGGACAAAGACGCTCTGCTCGAAGCCAGGGAGCTGGAGCTGTCGATCGGCGAGTCCATGAACAATCTGGAAACGTGCGGTATTGCCTGCGCCTTTCTGTCCGAATTGACGGAACCGGTCTTATCCGTGCACCTGATTGCCGTATACGATTTTTTTGAGGAGATAACCGAACGCTCCCTGGACTGCATGAGCAGCATCATGGTTCTCGCAGGAAAAAAACAGCATACCCTCTTCTGCATGATCGATACCGATTCCCATGCGGATTTTTCTGATCTTGCTTCCGATACCGTTTCGGCAGCGCAGGACGAGGACGGCGAGTGGAAGCTCTCTCTCCGCCTTGATATGGGAGGTGACGGAAAATGAATCGACTGATGAATAATGCGGTAAAAGAAGCCTTTGATAATCTGCCCAGCGGGGTGTGTTTCTTTGATAAAAACGGGACGGTAACCCTGTGCAATCACCAGATGTACCGCGTGTTCTTTGCCCTGACCGGTATGGACCTGCAAAGCCTGCCCGAATTGCAGGATTTCTTAAACAGCCACGGAAACGAAAGCCACAGGGATCATGAGTTCTTTCTCCTTGAGGATAACACCGCATGGACGTTTGCACAGGAGCAGATCACGACACAGGAGGGAGAAACCTATACACAGGTCACGGCTTCCGATGTTGCGGAGTTATACCTCAGGCAAAAAGAGCTGGAAGAAGAGATGCGAAAGCTTAAGAAGCATGCGGAACGTATCCGCCGCCTTTCCTCTGATATTCTTGCACTGATCCGCGAGGAAGAAATTCTGAATATGAAAATGCGGGTCCACGATGATATCGGCAGAAGCGTTATAGCCACAAGACAATTTCTGAAACAGGGCAGGCCGATGAAGGAGCTGGATCTTACGGTCTGGAAGCATGCAGTCCGTCTGTTAAGGCACGAAAACGAGCTTTCGGAGAAGCAGGATGCCGTCGATGAATTAATGAGCGCCGCTCACGATATCGGCATCCGGGTCCTGATCGACGGCGAATTTCCCGAACAGACGGCTGTCAAAGAGCTTTTTCTCTCTGTCATACGTGAGTGCATGACGAATGCGGTACGCCATGCGGGTGCAAAAGAACTGTACATACGTTTCGTCTGCAGTGGACAGCAGGCAGCGGTTACCGTTACCAACGACGGAGCCTCCCCGGAGGGAGAAATCGTGGAAGGCGGAGGGCTTACCTCTCTGCTCAGCCTTGTGAAAAAAAGCGGCGGAACCAGAGCCATCAAATCCCGTTTCCCCCAAATCAGGGTTATCATCGTCACCTCCATGCTGGATGTCGACTATCTGAACCGCGCAAGGGAGGTCGGTGCGGACAGCCTGTATTTCAAGGATGTAAGCCAGATGGAATTGATGAAGGTGGCAGAGCTCACCATGCGCGGAGAATCCGTCTATCCGGACAAAGCGCCGGAGGTGCGGATCGGAAATATTATGAGCTCCGATTTCACTGAAAAGGAGATCCGTGTCCTGCGACTGATGATTGAGGGTATGACCTATAAGGAGATGGCGGAACAATTACATGTTACGACGGACTGTGTCAAGAAGCATATCAGCAGTATGCTCTCAAAAACCGGATATCCTTCCAAGACAAAGCTGATCGCCATGGTTGTAAGCAAACGACTCATCGTGAATGGCTTTTAACCGGTCCTGACTAATGGAACATCAGGCCGTTTACGGACGTCTGAAAAGCTCTGCAGGAAGCATAATGAAAGACAGCAATCATCATGTCCAAAACTATGGGCATAAAAAAAGAACCCATAAATGAGGTACCCCTCAAAAACAGGTTCTTTCATCATGCCGGTGGCCGGACTCGAACCGGCACGGATCGCTCCGCATGATTTTGAGTCATGTGCGTCTGCCAATTCCGCCACACCGGCAACTGTCATAGCTGACTAAAATATGATACCAGATTGCCTCATATTTGTCAAACTATTTCACGTGCTCATGCGTAAATAAATGCTCCTGACAATATTCATAATTTCCGTTGCACTTGGAACAGTAACGGAATTCCAGATTCGGATCATCCTCCTCCGTTCTTCCGCAGATGGCGCATTTGTGCCTGCTGCCTCTGGAAGCCTGATGCACCTCCCTGCGGTAGGTCTTCTTCCGGTTATATTCCTTGTAGGAATATTTCTTTATATTTCTTGTCAATGCGAAAAACAGCAGGAAATTCACAATGGACATGATCGCACAGACACCGGTTGCGAAATAGGCCGGACTGTACATAATACCGTTTTTCACAGACTGGAAAATATTGTAAACGAAGAACACTCCATCCAGCAGCGCCAGATATTTCACCTTGATCGGGAGAATGAAAAACAGCAGGAATTCCACATTGGGATACAGCGCCGCATATGCAAAGAACAGGGACAGATTCAGGTAATTCGTCGTCATCGGGAAATAGATGCCGGTCAGTCCCAATGCAAAATACGCGATAAAAGCCGCCAGGATATGTCCAACCACACCGGTCAGGAAATAAACATTAAACCGGAAGGCTCCCCACTGATACTCCAGCTGAGTACCGATCATATAATACAGATACATGGAAAAAATAATATAGATAAAGTCCGTACTCGGCGGATAAATGAGGAAGGTCACCAGCCTCCAGATCTGACCGTGCAGGATCGCCCGCACATCCAGGCAGAGGTATCCCCAGTAAAGAGACGGCGCAAATTTCATCACCACAAATCCGATGCCGTAAAGAATGATAATATAATACATCAGATTCCGAATTGCATATCTTCCGTATTTCCGTTCCATTTTATTTAAAAAATTCATATTGCTTTTCCCTTCTTTTCTTTGCTGCTGCGCCATTTCTGCGGCCTGTCCTTTATAGCTTTCGGAAAAAGCTTCCGCCCACGCGAAAGCTCCCCGGTACAGAACGCACGGTATCATATGCACTCATTATAAGTTTGCGATTGACGTTTGTCAATGAAGTACTTGCCTCAGACTGGCATATACCCTATCCGTTATTTTTTTTCAGGATATTCAGGCAGGAGGCCAGCATGGGATACGTGATATCCCATTCCTCCAGCAGCTCCTTTACCGTCATCGTATCCACTCTTTTCTCCAGATTTGCACAGGCAGGCACACAGCTCTCCTTGGCAGGCACACAGCTCTCCTTGGCAGGCGCCATCTCCTGTTCGGATACATCCTGCTCCGGTTGTTCCGGCACAGAAAATTCCGATCCCCCGGAGGAATCCTCCTGCGGCGCAACGGTCTCCTCCATGCGTTCCTTCGGCATTTCCTCCGAAGCAGAAGGCTCCTGCTCTGTATGTTCCGGCATTTCAAAGCCGGAGGAAGGATAGGGCCGCACCGGCGGATAAGGCGGCACCGGGACCACAATCGGACGCACTCTCGGAATACAGATGGTATCCCCCACCTGAAGATTGTAGATATTTACATACGGATTTGCCAGTATCAGCGCGGAAACCTTTACGTGATACTGCTTGCTCAGCTTATAAAGGGTATCTCCTTTCTTTATGACATGACCAAAACCATAGCAGCGGGTATCCTCCGCAGCCTGCGCTTCCATGTCATGATTAAACGAACGATCCATGCATCAAACCCCGTTTTTTCATCTCATCCTATCATATTCACAAATTCCTGTTCTGTTCCTGTCACTTTTCCCAAAACCGCAGTACTTTTCCTTACAAAAACAGGTCTATTCTTAACACTTTTTTCTTATTTATTATATGAAGATTTTATTTGTCATTTATCGACAATTGTCGTATAATGAAAAATCATGTGTAAGTTTTTCAATTCCAGAAAGGTTTGGTATAACATGGACCAGAAAACAATGAACAGCCTGGGAATAGACATCGGTTCCACTACGGTAAAGATCTCTATTCTGAATGCGGACAACAAGCTTTTATTTTCCGCATATAAAAGGCACTATGCAAATATACAGGAAACGCTTTCAGAACTGCTTACAGAAGCTCTGAAGGAGCTGGGAGATCTCATGGTCTCCCCGATGATTACCGGATCCGGCGGCCTTACACTGGCCAGACACCTGGAAGTACCGTTTGTCCAGGAGGTCATCGCCGTATCTACCGCACTCTCCTATTACGCGCCCAAGACCGATGTGGCCATTGAGCTTGGCGGAGAGGATGCCAAAATCATTTATTTTGAAGGCGGCAGTGTGGAACAGCGAATGAACGGAATCTGTGCCGGCGGAACCGGCTCTTTTATTGATCAGATGGCCGTTCTTCTGCAGACGGATGCGGTGGGACTGAACGAATATGCAAAGGATTACAAGGCGATTTATCCCATTGCCGCCCGCTGCGGTGTATTTGCCAAGACAGACATACAGCCCCTGATCAATGAAGGGGCTACCAAAGAAGACCTTTCCGCCTCCATCTTTCAGGCAGTGGTGAATCAGACCATCAGCGGCCTTGCCTGCGGAAAACCGATCCGCGGACACATTGCCTTTCTGGGCGGCCCTCTGCATTTCCTTCCGGAGCTCCGCAACGCATTTATCCGCACGCTCCGTCTGGATGAGGAGCATACGATTGTTCCCAGCCATTCCCACTTATTTGCTGCCATCGGTTCGGCAATGAATCACAAGGAGGATGTATCCTTCTCCCTCTCGGAAATGGTTCAGAAGCTGTCCGGCACGATCCGTCTGGAATTTGAGGTGGAACGTCTGGAGCCCCTGTTCCGGAATCAGGAGGAATTTGATTCCTTTCTGGCCCGTCAGAGCCAGTATAAGGTAAAAACCGCTGATCTGGCCTCCTATAAGGGCAACTGCTATCTGGGCATTGATGCCGGCTCCACAACAACCAAAACCGCTCTGGTTTCCGAGGACGGTTCTCTTCTGTATTCCTTTTACAGCAATAACAACGGAAGTCCTCTGGCTACAACCATTGCTTCCATTAAAGAAATACATAGTCTTCTCCCTCCGGATGCCCATATCGTTTACTCCTGCTCCACCGGCTACGGGGAAGCTCTGATCAAGGCTGCCCTGATGCTGGACGAGGGTGAAGTGGAAACGGTAGCCCATTACTACGCTGCGGCCTTTTTTAACAAGGACGTGGACTGCATCCTGGACATCGGCGGACAGGATATGAAATGTATCAAGATCAAAAATCACACCGTAGACAGTGTTCAGCTCAACGAAGCCTGCTCCTCCGGCTGCGGTTCCTTTATAGAAACCTTTGCCAAGTCCCTGAACTATTCCGTTCAGGATTTCGCAAAAGAAGCCCTGTTTGCAAAACACCCCATCGATCTGGGCACCCGCTGCACCGTATTTATGAATTCCAAGGTAAAACAGGCTCAGAAGGAGGGTGCGGAGGTTTCCGATATTTCTGCCGGACTTGCCTATTCTGTCATTAAGAATGCGCTGTTCAAGGTAATCAAGGTATCCAGCGCCTCCGAGCTCGGAAAACATATTGTTGTACAGGGCGGCACCTTCTACAATAACGCGGTGCTTCGAAGCTTCGAAAAGATCGCGGACTGTGAAGCCATCCGTCCGGATATCGCAGGCATCATGGGTGCTTTCGGTGCTGCTCTCATCGCCCGGGAACGGTATGAGGAGGGAACGGTAAGCTCCATGCTCTCCATGGATGAGATTGAGAAGCTGGAATTTTCCACTTCCATGGCGCGCTGCAGGGGCTGCACCAACAACTGCCTGATGACCATCAACAAATTCAGCGGCGGCCGCAGATTTGTCACCGGAAACCGCTGTGAAAAGGGCGTGGGAAAGGAAAAGACCGGAAAGGACATTCCCAACCTGTTCGCCTATAAAAACGAACGGCTCTTCGGCTATGAGCCGCTGAGCGAGGAGGAGGCCGAAAGAGGCACGGTAGGCATTCCGAGAGTTCTGAATATGTACGAAAACTACCCCTTCTGGCATACCTTTTTCAGCCGGCTGAAATTCCGGGTGGTTCTTTCTCCGGAATCCTCCAGGAAAATATATGAGCTGGGTATTGAATCCATCCCGAGTGAGTCCGAATGCTATCCGGCCAAGCTGGCCCACGGACATGTGGAATGGCTGATCCGGCAAGGCGTTCATTTTATCTTCTATCCCTGCATTCCCTACGAGCGGAAGGAATATGAGGATGCCAACAACCATTATAACTGTCCGATCGTTACCTCCTATGCGGAGAACATCAAAAATAATATCGAGGAGCTTCGAACCAACCGGATTGATTTCCGGAACCCCTTCCTTTCCTTTGAAAGTCCTGATGTTCTGATTCCCCGCCTGTATGACGAGCTCGGTGCGGATTTCGGCATTTCGCTCTCAGAGATCACAGATGCGGTTCACGCCGCCTGGGAAGAAATGCAGCAGCTTCACAGAGATATGCAGAAGAAGGGCGAAGAGGTTCTTCACTGGATGGAGGAACACAAAAAGCGGGGCATTGTTCTCGCAGGCCGCCCGTACCATCTGGACAATGAGATCAATCACGGTATTCCGGAGCTGATCACGTCCTACGGCATTGCGGTTCTGACAGAAGAATCCATTGCCCACTTAAATCCGGTGGAACGCCCCCTGATTGTCATGGATCAGTGGATGTATCACTCCCGCTTATACGCGGCAGCCAATTATGTAAAGCTTCGGGATGATCTGGACCTGATCCAGCTGAATTCCTTCGGCTGCGGCCTGGATGCGGTCACCACCGATGCAGTCAGCGATATTCTGAGCAATTCCGGCAAGATCTACACCTGCCTCAAGATCGATGAGGTCAATAATCTGGGAGCTGCCCGTATCCGGATCCGTTCCCTGCTTTCCGCGGTTCGTGTCCGTGAAAAGTATCCGACAGAGCGTGAAATCCAGCCGGCAAATATTGAACGTGTGGTATTCACCGAAGAAATGCGCAGGAACTATACGATTCTCTGCCCTCAGATGTCGCCTATCCATTTCGAGCTTCTGGAGCCTGCCATGAATTCCTGCGGCTATCATCTGGAGGTTCTGCCCAATGACAACAAAAATGCCGTAAATACCGGCCTTAAATACGTAAATAACGATGCCTGCTACCCGTCTCTGATGGTAGTTGGTCAGATCATGGATGCTCTGCTTTCCGGGAAATATGACCTGAACAAAACAGCAGTCATTATCTCTCAGACCGGAGGCGGCTGCCGTGCCTCCAACTATATCGGCTTTATCCGCCGGGCACTGAAAAAGGCCGGCTATGAACAGATTCCTGTTATCTCCATTAACCTGAGCGGTCTGGAATCCAATCCCGGCTTTAAGCTTTCCGTTCCCCTGGCCGTCAAGGCGGTTTATGCGATAGTATTCGGAGACATCTTCATGCGGTGTCTGTACCGGATGCGCCCCTATGAAGCAGTACCGGGAAGTGCAAATGCCCTTCACCGGAAATGGGCAAACAAATGCAAGGCATTTTTAAGCGCTCCGAAGACCCCTTCCTTCGGCCAGTTTAAACGCATGTGCCGGGAAATCATCCGGGAATTCGATCAGCTTCCCATCACCGACGAGGTGAAGCCAAGAGTCGGTATTGTCGGAGAGATCCTTGTAAAGTTCCTTCCGGCTGCCAACAATTATCTCGTGGATCTTCTGGAAAGCGAGGGCGCGGAAGCAGTTGTTCCGGATCTTCTGGATTTCTTCTTCTACTGCTTCTACAACTCCAATTTCAAGGCAGAGATGCTTGGAATGAGCAAAAAGACTGCGAAGCTGTGTAATCTGGGTATCTGGTTCCTGGAAAAGGTCCGTCTTGCCGCCCGGAAGGAATTTGAGAAGAGCCGTCATTTCATTCCTCCGTCTCGAATCGAGGATACCGCCAATATGGCGAAGGATATTGTGTCTCTTGGCAATCAGACCGGTGAGGGCTGGTTCCTGACCGGAGAGATGCTGGAGCTGATACATAGCGGTACCCCGAACATTGTCTGCACACAGCCCTTCGGCTGTCTGCCGAATCACGTGGTCGGCAAAGGTGTCATCAAGGAGCTCCGCCGACAATATCCGCTGGCAAACATCGTGGCCATCGACTATGATCCCGGCGCCAGTGAGGTAAATCAGCTGAACCGGATCAAGCTGATGCTTTCCACTGCAAACAAAAATCTGAAAAAGACAAATGAAAAATAACTCCATTATTAAGAATCGCCAGCTCCGGCAACTGCCGGTTCTGGCGATTCTTCTTAGCCACCTCTTTATTTCCTCTTTCGCAGAAGAAAACAGAATACACTCTGAGGAATTTCAAATACAAACACGATTCCAAGCACGATTGCAACAGCGATCCTCAGGGCAGAATAACCGGTCTGGGCCGCCAGGTAAAGCTCATCCGTAACAATATAATAGGTCATCCAGTACACCCTGGCTCCGGGCACCAGAGGAAAGATACCCGGTATCAGAAAAATCGTAGCCGGACAGCACATTCCGATAGCGCCCAGCCGTGACAGAAAAATTACCGCCATCGTTGCGATCCATGCCGCCACTGACGGGCTGAAGGAAGCTTCCACCAACACATACACGGCCCAGCCGATTCCCCCAATCAGCCCGCACAGAGGGTAATAGCGTCTCGGGACCCCGAACAGAAGGGAAAAGGCTACGGTTCCTGCAACAGCCGCCAATATCTGCATCATCAAAGCGGCACACCTCCCATCAGGCTTCTCAGCAAAAATATCCCCATCCCCATGCCGATGGCAATACAGAAAAATACCAGCATCGCATCCAGCATGCGCACTGCTCCGGATATATAATCGCCGTCCGCAATATCCCGAATGGCATTGGTGAAAGCCACCCCCGGAATCATGGGCATGATAGAGCCAATCACCATATAATTCATGTGTACTCCCAGGCCGATTCCGTACATCAGCCCGCACAGAAGCGTCACGAGAACCCCTCCGCCGATGGTTCCCACGATCTTAGATAGATGCGGGCCGGACACATACAAAATATAAATATACAGCAAAAGCCCCACCAAAAGGGCTGCCGCCATATCTCTTACA
>JALERW010000186.1 GCA_022763925.1 Lachnospiraceae bacterium | reverse complement strand
ATATGGTACAGCAGCTGATTCCTGTGCTTGGCAGATATGCCGGTGTTTTATTTGCGCTCGGACTTTGGGCAGCAGGATTTTCATCTGCAATTTATATGACTTCCTGCATTCCTCCGATGATGGCAGAATCCTTTGGATTTGAAGATAATCCTAAGAGCTGGAAAAACAGGACATGTGTTGGAATTATCGCCTTGTTCCCGATTATTGTTACCTTTGTTTTCAGTGGAACGGTTCCTACTGCAATCATTATTGCAGCACAGGTATTAAATACGTTGATCTTACCGATCAGTGTGATCTTGATTACAATACTGGCCAATAAGAAAAAGGTTCTGGGAGAGTATTCAAGCAAGCCGATACAAAATGTGGCAATGGGATTTTTGGCAATCGTGGTAGTTCTTTTAACGATTAGTGCAGTAAGCTCACTAATATAAAATCAGATAAGGAGAGAGAGCATGGACGAAAGAGTTGAATATCCTTCATTTTCTGGAGTGATGACGTTTTTGCGTTCAGAGTATATCAGACCTGAGGAGGCGCAAAAAGGGGAATACGTAGTGATTGGAGCCCCGTATGATGCAACTACCGGTTCGCGTCCCGGTTCTCGGTATGCGCCGAATGCAATCCGACAGGAATCGGTACATTTTCTGTATCATTTAACAGCTATTGATGGGGAAGTCATCGATGTTGTGACGAAAAAGAGAATGAAATCCAAAATGATTGGTGTAGTTAAGGATGCTGGAGATATTCGGGTTTATCCGAGTGATGTTATGCGTACCACAGACAGCATTGCATCCGGTATTGAAACGATTACCGCAGCCGGAGCAACTCCTGTAACACTGGGAGGCGATCATTATATTGCATATCCAGCAGTAAAAGGCTTTGTGGATGGTATGCGAAAAAGACTTGGACGTGAACCTCGAATCGGATATATCCATCTGGATTCCCATTTGGATGCTTATGATAATAATGAAACCTGGGGAAAGTACTATCACGGTTCGCCGGCAAGACGTATCAGTGAGTTATCTGCAGTAGATATTAAAAATATGGTTTGGGTTGGAATTAATGGAACAACAGGTGTGGAACCGTATGAATATATCACAGAAAACGGCGGTACTATTATTACCATTGCTGACATCGAGCAGGAAGGCGTTGAAAAAACGATGGGAAAGGCAATAGAGATTGCCGGAAATGGTACAGATGCTATTTATGTCACAATTGACATTGATGTGGTTGACCAGGCTTTCTCCTGTGGAACGGGCTCCTACATATACGGAGGAATTACTGCTGTTCAGCTTTTGGATATGGCAAGTGCGCTGTCAAAAGCAAATGTTGGTGCGATTGATATCGTTGAAGTTTCACCGCCTTTGGATCCGTCTGGCAATACCAGCCGTCTGGCGGCTACGACATTATTGAGCTTTTTAAAGCCCAGACTGTTTGAGTTTGACAAATAATTTGACATTATTTTCCTTAAAATACTCTGATGACTTTGAAGAGGGCATCCCCATACAAAATGGTATTCGTTTTGTGTGGGGGTGTCTTCTGTATATAAAGTAAAATTTTAGGATACAGTTATTTGGAGGTGTTGTACTTCCAGGATTCCTGTGTTATGATTCCAGTAAGAAGATTAAAGGAGGCTGCATAATGAAGCAGATAAAACCAGAAGAGCTTACAAGAAATCCTTTTCAGATGATCGGAAAGGACTGGTTGCTGATAACGACAAAAAAAGGAGATAAAGTTAATACTATGACTGCTTCCTGGGGCGGTGTAGGAGTGATGTGGGGAAAGCCGGTGGCGTATCTTGTGATTCGAGATTCCCGCTATACAAAGGAATTTGTGGATGCCGGAGATCGGCTGTCCGTTTCGGTGCTGAATGACTGTCACAGGAAACTCTTGTCCTATTTTGGCAGTGTTTCGGGACGGGATGAAGATAAAATTGCAAAATCAGGACTTGTTCTTTCAGAAGAGGAGGGTGTTCCTTATTTTTCGGATTCTGAGATTGCTTTTCTGTGTCGCAAGCTATATGCGCAGCCGATGAATGCCTCTTTTCTTTTGGAGCAGGAGATCGATAAACTCTGGTATCCCAATGGAAACTGGCATACCATGTACATTGTAGAGATAGAAAAACTTCTGGTGAAGGAACAGTAACGGCTTTGTGAAAGAGGGAAAACTGAGGGAAAAGTAATGAAAAATGTAGAAGAATATATGCAGGAAAATCGGTGGATGCGCTATTTTATGTGTGTGGTGGGCGCCCTTATTTATTCTTTTGGAATGAATACTTTTGTATCCTCCATGGGATTTTATGCCAGCGGCATTATGGGCATCAGCCAGATAACCCAATCGGTGCTGGTAGATAAACTGCAGATCGACCCGGGGAATATCAATATCAGTGCCGTATTATACTTCCTTCTGAACCTTCCGCTTTTCATTCTGGCGATGAAGAGTATCGGAAAACGCTTTCTTATTAAAACCGGAATCAATGTCATTTGTGTTACGTTATTCCTTAGTATCATTCCGGTGCCTAAAACTCCAATTATTGAAGACCGGCTTACCTGTACGCTGATTGGCGGAATCATCTGTGGGGCAGGCGGAGGACTGACGCTGCAGGCAGGCGGCAGCGGCGGCGGCCTCGATATTCTGGGAGTATATCTGGCAAAGAAAAGCAAGGGGTTCAGTGTCGGAAAGCTTTCCATGCTGATCAATGCGGTGATTTATGGAGTCTGTATTTTCCTGTTCGATGTGTCGGTAGCTGTTTATTGTATCATTTATGCGGTATTTTCAGCAATGATCGTGGACAAAGTACATACCCAGAGCATCACCGTTCAGGCGATGATCTTTACAAAGACTGACGGAAAGCGGATATGTGACCGTATCATTCGTGAATTAAACAGAAGTGCTACGATCTGGGATGGTGTAGGTGGATATACGGAAAAAGATGTTACCATTATTTATTCTGTGCTCTCCAAGTATGAAGCGACGATTTTGAGGCGGCTGGTACGGGAGGAGGATGAGCATGCCTTTGTAGTATTTAACGAAGGATGCCGGATATCCGGTAATTTCCAGAAACACCTGTGATATTTGTTTGACCGGCAATGGATTCTGATCCGGATGGTTATTTATAAAGAAGATAATTCAACAAGATGCTCCCTTCTGAGCGGCAAGTATTCCATAAAATGCCTGTTCAGAGGGGAGCATCTTGTTTATCGCACGCACAAAAATTACGCACACACATTAGCAGATATAAAACATAGTATCTATAAAACGAACACATATAGGTGAAAAAACAGCCTATAAAATGCCGGAATACTCTTATAGAATATAAGTGCAAATTGAGAGTGATCTCAGATATTCAGAGTAATATGTACCAGAGTGAGGGATGAGAAAATGAAAATTACTATGATCCACGGACAGAATCATGAAGGAAATACCTGCATGGTAGCAAGAGAACTTGCCAATAAAGTGGGAGGGGAAATTCGGGAATTTTTCCTGCCGCGGGATTTTAATAAGCCCTGTCTCGGCTGCTATACCTGCTTCAAAACGGATCTTAGCAACTGTCCCCATTACAGGGAACTGGAACCGCTGATTGCGGCCATGCTGGAGGCGGATCTGCTGATTCTTGACAGTCCGGTTTATGTTTACCACGTTGCAGGTCCCATGATGAGCTTCCTGGATCATTTTGGAACCTGGTGGATGGTTCACAGACCATTGCCGGAAATGAGCAGAAAGCAGGCAGTTGTCGTAGCAACTGCTGCAGGCGGCGGGATGAAAAGCACTGTACAGGATATGGCAGACAGTCTGGAAATGTGGGGCATCCGTAAGGTGTATAAACTGGGCTTAGGCGTGCAGGCAGTAAAGCCTGATGAGATACCGGGCAGGATCCTGAACAGCATTCACAGAAAAACAGATCGACTGTCCCGTCGGATCAAAGAAAATGCAGGAAGAAACGGCAGCAATATCCGGGCAAAGAAGTGGTTTTATCTGATGCGTTTTGCCCAAAAACATTTCCAGCCGCCAATGGAACCGGATTACGGCTATTGGGAAAAGAACGGCTGGCATGGGAAAAAACGGCCCTGGAAACAATGAGAGGAGAGGCACAGCATCAGTCCGGCCCTTACAGATTTTGATGAAGAGTGTCAGAAAATTGAAAAATGTATTCTTAAAAACGTTCTTAAAAACGCCGCCAAGTGCGGTAGTTGAAAAAGCAGATCTTGTCACATGCTTTCAGGCAATCCACCTTATAGCCTGCTTTCGCACCATGAAAAATAATTTTATTTGAAGCTTCATCATAAAGATAATTGATCGGAATGACATAGGGATAACCGTCATTACCATTAACAGCCAGAATACCGCGGCGGGAACAACGAAGCAGCGCTTTTGCAGCGTCTACCGTGATTTCATTTTTCTTTTTACGAATTGCTCTGAACATAAAATCATCCTCCACGAATCCTCTGTCCAACACAGAAAAAATGGAGCATATGAATTCAGCAGCAGAAAATAGAACAGAAATTACATATCCGGGACTGACTGCCCATCGACAATGCCCGCGGATCTTCTCGGTTCAGAGCAACACTTGTAAGCGCCTTCAGACATTTAGCTGCGTGTTCTGCGCCTTCGGGGGAAATGTTCTTTCGTAAAAGATGATCCATGTTGTAAAAGATGTCCCGGAAAGAGCATATCAATACTTTACAGGTATTGAAACTGTGATCATATATGTATTTTACTATTGTCCCTCCTGGTGGTATAGTTAAACCATCAAAAGGAAATACAAATTTTCCACAATAAATAATAAGGAGGACAAAGCTATGTTGAAGAAATTAGAGATGTTTCTGGAAGAGTACTACAAAGAATGCGCACGTAAATAAAGCAATCATGGCAGAATTTCCGGAAGTTTATCTGGTTAAAGAAACGGAGGAATGGTTATGAAGAACGTATGGAAGAAGATCGAAGAGTTTCTGGAAGCATATTATGAGAGAATAATCTGATCGACAAATACAAGTAAATAAGAGGGATGTATGATACGATATGTTAAGTGAAGCACCGGCTGGTACATGGGATGATGTAGAGCCGGTGCTTGTTTTATGGGCTTATAACATGATCGTCCAAAACGGAAAATAACGTGACGATTCCTGTTCTATCTATTGACTACCGAACGATAGGACATCTATTATGTAATAAAGGATGCTTCAGAATCTGTCAGTTGAAAGAGGGGAAACACAGGGAGGAGGAATAAACAGGATGAACTATTTGAGAATTACGAAGGAAAATATTGATAAAGAGCATATTTGCTGTGCTATGTCCAACAAGCAGAGCATTGTAAAAAAGGAATGGCTCAAGAAACGGTTTGAGGAAGGCCTTGTCTTTTACAGGAGCGAAGAAAGGGGTAAGTGCTTTATTGAATATATTCCGGCGGAGAACGCGTGGGTGCCGATCTGTGCAGAGGGATACATTTATATCAATTGCCTGTGGGTCTCCGGCTCTATGAAGGGACATGGTTATTCCAGTGATCTGCTGGATGAGTGTATTCGGGATGCGAAAGAGAAGGGGCGGAAGGGACTTTGTATTCTTTCTTCTGAAAAGAGAAAAAAAGAGTTTCTTTCCG
>JALERW010000099.1 GCA_022763925.1 Lachnospiraceae bacterium | reverse complement strand
GCGGCCCTGGAGCAATTTCCGGTGGAGGCGTACGAATATTCGTTTCAGATCGGGGAGGAGGAGGTCTGTGATCCGTATGCATTTTGGCTGTGCGGCAGGGAGGCTTACGGAGAGGAGCCTGTGTATGTCCGGGGAAGATATCCCGGGACAGACTATGACTGGGAGGAGGATCTTCGACCGGATATCCCCTATGAGGACGGAATTCTGTATACGGCCCATGTAAGAGGACTTACCATGGATCCTTCGTCCAGGGTAAAGCACAGGGGAACTTTTGAAGGGATAATGGAACGAATTCCTTATCTGAAGCAGCTGGGCATCAATATGCTGGAGCTGATGCCCGCCTATGAATTTGAAGAACGGATGCCCAGAGCCGTGAGCTCCATGGCATATTTCATGAGTCCCGAGCAGAGGGAGCATCAGTATAAGCTGAATTACTGGGGCTACGGCACAGGAAGCTATTTCGCACCGAAAGCATCCTATGCGGCATCTTCCGATCCGGTGAAGGAATTCAGGGATATGGTGAAGGCGCTTCACCGGGCAGGGATCGAGCTGATTATGGAATTTTATTTTCCGGAGGATACATATCCGGGAATGATCCTGGACTGCCTGAAATACTGGGCACTTACGTATCATGTGGATGGCTTTCATCTGAGCGGCTGTTCGATTCCCATGGGCTGGATTGCGAAGGAGCCTCTTCTTTCTGACCGTAAGCTTATGGGAGCGGACATACGGACAGAGGAGATTTTCGGAGAGCATACGCCGAGGGTGCGCAGACTGGCACAATACCATGACGGGGGCCTGGTGGATATGCGAAGATTCCTTCGCGGAGATGAAAATCAGACCCAGAGCTTTGCCTGGAGGATGAAGCACAATCCTTCCGGCTGTGGGACGGTGAATTATATTGCATCCCATAACGGCTTTACCCTGTATGATATGGTCTGCTTTGAGGAACGGCACAATGAGGAGAACGGAGAGGATAACCGGGACGGCACTTCCTGGAATTTCAGCTGTAATTACGGGGAAGAAGGGACGAGCCGTAAGAAAAAGCGAAATGAGCTTCGCAGACGGCAGATCAAAAATGCGCTGCTTATGGTATTCCTGTCTCAGGGTACACCGTGCATCCAGGCAGGAGACGAGTGCAAAAACAGCCAGAACGGCAATAATAATGCCTGGTGCCTGGACAGTCCGGTGTCCTGGGTAAATTATAACGGAGGAAAAACGGGAGCGGAGCTTTATGCCTTTACAAGGAAGCTGATTGCGTTTCGGAAGAAGCATCCGGTATTTCATCAGAAAACAGAGCTTCTGGGAACGGATTATCATTCCCTGGGCTATCCGGATATTTCCTATCACGGGGAGAATGCCTGGTATCCCCAGATGGAAGGCCCGAGCCGTCAGCTGGGCATTCTGTACAGCGGAGCGTACGCAGAGGATACCAGCTTCTTTGTGGCTTACAATATGCATGACAAGGAGAAGAGTTTTGCACTGCCCAGGCTCCCCAGAGGACTGAGCTGGTACCGGAGGATTGACACCTCTGCTGCGGAGCAGGATTGTTTTTTTGAGGATGAGGAAGTAACGGCGCTGCCGGATCAGAAGTGTATCATGGTGCCCGGGAGGACCATTGTGGTGCTTGGCGGAGAATGAGAATGGGATTAAGCAGTTTTGATTTAAAAATGATTGCGATGCTGTCGATGTTTATCGATCATCTGGGCGCAATTGTATTTCCGGAATGTATATGGATGAGGTATATCGGAAGGCTGGCTTTTCCGATATACTGTTTCCTTCTGTCAGAGGGGTTTGAGCACACGAAAAGTGTGGAGGCATATCTGAAACGTCTTTTTGTATTTGCGGTTCTTTCGGAAGGAATCTTTGATTTTGCGTTTTACGGGACCTTTCTGGAAGCAGGGCATCAGAATGTATTTTTTACACTCTGCTTCGGGCTGTTCCTCCTGGAGAAGCTGTCACAGGAGAGCAGCGCGTCTGTGAAGCTGTTCTGGGGGGTTGGGATCGCTGTAGCGGCAGAGTTCCTTCATCTGGATTACGGGGCGGGAGGAATCATGACCGTTCTGATTTTCTGGAAATTCAGGGAAAATAAAGCAGCGCTTACCCTGGCGATGGTGCTGATCCACGGGATACTGAACAGAGGTATCCAGAGCTTTGCCGTGCTGGCACTGCTCCCGATTTTCCTGTATAATGGGAAGAAAGGAACCAATCTGAAATATTTGTTTTATACTTTTTATCCGGCACATCTTCTGTTTTTGGTTCTTCTGAATCAGATTGTCCTTCGGATGTACGGATAAGGGACGGAGTGCGATGACTTATGAGAATGAGACCGATTGCTCATTTTAAAACGATTACGAAACACAAACTGCTTGTTATGAGGTACTGCTTTTCGGTCGGACTGTACCGTCAGGGGCTGATGCACGATCTTTCCAAATATTCTCCGTCAGAATTCTGGGTGGGAGCCAGATATTATCAGGGCAACCAGAGTCCGAACAATGCAGAACGGATGGACCGGGGATATTCGGCTGCATGGCTTCACCATAAAGGGAGAAATAAGCATCATTTTGAATACTGGCTGGATTACAGCCTGGATCGGAGCAAGCCGATCGAGGGAATGAAAATGCCTCTTCGTTATGCGGTTGAGATGTTTCTGGACCGTGTGGCTGCGGGACAGATTTATAATGGGGATCAGTTTACCCCAAGCAATCCGCTGGAGTATTATGAGCATGGAAGAGCCAAGCCTTTGCTGCATCCGAAAACAAGGGAACTTCTGGAATTTCTGCTGCATATGTATGCAGAAAAAGGGCAAACCGACACATTTCGCTATGTAAAAGAAGAAATATTAGCGAAGAATGACTGGAATGGATATAATAATTCCTGAAAAACATATGTTATGGCACAAAGAATTGTATTATTTTTAGTAATACTCCGAAAAAGCAAAGTAAATGCACATTTTGGTTGACAATCTTCGGGTGAAAATAGTATGATAGATGACAAATGGATAATGGGCCAGTATTTTACGTCTGCGGTTATCCGCAGACATAATTATTTGCCGGTTATGCATGAAATAAATAAGGAGGGAACTATTATGAAAAAAGTAGTAAGTCTTATGTTAATTGCTGCTATGACAGTCGGACTGACTGCATGCGGAAGCAAGACAGAAGAAGCTGCATCTACCGATGCTGCCGCAGAAGAGACCGAAGCAGGCGAAGAGGCTGAGGGTGAGACCGCAGCAACAGACGGTGAGAAGTTTGTGATCGGCGGACTTGGTCCTCTGACCGGAGCTGCTGCATCCTACGGTATTTCTGTAAAGCAGGGTGCTGAGATTGCTGTGAAGGAGATCAATGAGAACGGCGGAGTACAGGTTGGAGATACCACCTACACTCTGGAGCTGAACTTCGCAGATGATGAGGCAAGTGAGGACAAGGTTATCACCGCTTACAATTCTCTTATGGATTCCGGCATCAATGCACTGTTAGGCTGCGTAACAAGCGGTGCCTGCCTTGCAGTTATTGATCAGACCTATGCAGACGGTATCCTTCAGATCACTCCGTCCGGCTCCGCAATGGGCTGCACAGAGTACGACAATGCATTCCGTCTCTGCTTTACCGACCCGCTGCAGGGTGTTACCATGGCTGACTATGCAGTAGATGAGCTTGGCTTCACCAAGATCGCTATCATCTATAATAATGCAGATGAGTACAGCACAGGTATCATGGAAGCATTCGTAGAAGAGGCTGAGTCCAAGGGCGCTGAGATCGTTGCAAATGAAGCATTCGTTACCGACGATGTGGATTTCAAGACACAGCTTACTTCCATCAAGGCTACCGATGCAGAAGTGATCTTCGTACCGGCATATTATCAGGATGCTACATATATTACACAGCAGGCAAAGGATCTTGGAATGGAGCTTCCGTTCCTGGGCAGCGACGGATGGGACGGCGTTCTTTCCACAGTTACCGATCCTACCACTGTTGAGGATGCAGTGTTCTTAAGCCCGTTCCTTGCATCTGACCCGGCAGTTGCTGATTTCGTATCTGCATACGAAGAAGCATACGGAGCTACCCCGGACCAGTTTGCAGCTGACGGATATGATACCGTTTACGTTATCAAGGCAGCTATGGAGCAGGCTGGTTCCATCGAGAGCGCAGACCTGATTGCAGCTATGACTGAGATCCAGGTTGACGGACTGACCGGAAGCGTGAAGTTCACTGCAGACGGTGAGCCGGAGAAGGGCGCGAAGTTTGTAGTAATTAAAGATGGAGAATATACCGCGAAATAATGGAATTTCAGGTAATATTTGAAGCTTGACGGCGACGGGGACGCAAAAGAGTGAGGAACTCTTTTTCGTCCCTGTTGCTTGAGGGGAAGGCGGCATCCCCATTTCCTTTGTGCCGCACGTATAACATCATACAAAGGAGAGTGAGAGATTCATATGAGGAACGTATTAGAACAGTTGATCAACGGATTGAGTACAGGAAGTATCTATGCACTGATTGCTCTCGGGTATACGATGGTATACGGTATTGCCAAAATGATTAACTTTGCACATGGAGATATTATCATGGTCGGAGCCTATGCACTGTATGTTGTGTCATTGCTTCTGCATATTCCGGTGATTCCTTCCATGATCTTAACTGTTATTATCTGCGCGATACTAGGTATTACGGTAGAAAAAGTTGCTTACAAGCCGCTACGGAAAGCTCCGCCTCTGGCTGTGCTGATTACGGCAATTGGTGTAAGCTATTTCCTGCAGAACCTGTCCCTGTTGATTTTCAAGGCAACACCGATTCCTTTTCAGTCTGTAATACAGGTACCATCTATCTCGATCGGAGGTCTGAATATTTCGGGTGTTACACTTGTGACACTGATCATTACGATTATTTCGATGGTAATTCTTACCCTGTTTATCAATAAGACGAAAGCCGGAAGTGCCATGCGTGCAGTATCGGAGGACAAGGGTGCCGCAGAGCTGATGGGAATCAATGTGAACCGGACCATTTCCATGACCTTTGCCATTGGATCTGCTCTTGCTGCGGTGGCAGGTATCCTTTACATCTGCCAGTATCAGTCGCTTCGTCCGACCCTGGGAGCGCTCCCGGGCATCAAGGCGTTTGTCGCAGCTGTTCTCGGAGGTATCGGCAATGTTCCCGGTGCCATGCTGGGAGGTATTGTGCTCGGAATTATTGAGAGCATGTCGAAAGCGTACATATCTACAGAGCTTTCCGATGCAATTGTTTTTGGCGTTCTGGTAATTGTACTTCTTGTTAAGCCGACCGGTCTTCTCGGAAAGCGCAAGAGTGAGAAAGTGTAGGTGCGGGATATGAAAGTCAATAAAAAGATTCTTGTAAGAGCGCTGGCAGTCATTCTTGGCTACGCACTGATTACCGTACTTTTGAAATCCGGCATGCTGAACCGCCAGTATACATCGCTGCTGGTTCCGATCGGAGTAAATATTATGCTGGCCGTATCCTTAAATCTGGTTACCGGCTTCTTAGGTGAGCTGTCTTTGGGACATGCGGGCTTTATGTCCATCGGGGCATACGCAGGTGCGCTCTTTACCCTGCATACCGACCTCCCGGATGGCCTGAACATTATCGTAGCCATGATCGTCGGTGGACTTATGGCTGCCCTTTTCGGCTTTGTTATCGGTGTTCCGGTGCTTCGCCTGCAGGGTGACTATCTGGCGATTGTTACGCTGGCTTTTGGTGAGATCATCAAATCGGTACTGAATGCCCTGAAATTTACCAACGGACCGAAGGGACTTTCCAAAATTCCCCTTCTTTCCAACTATCAGCATTATACGCTGGTATTCGTTGTTATGGTGATTACGGTACTTATTATTACGAATATTGTGGACAGCCGTCACGGCCGTGCCGTATGTTCCGTGCGTGATAACTATATTGCGGCGGAATCCATCGGTATTTCGGTCAGCCGCTTTAAGATCATGGCTTTTGTGATCGGAGCCTTTTTCGCAGGTGTGGCGGGTGTTCTTTATGCACATAACGTAGGTATCATCAAGCCTACAACCTTTGATTACAACAAGTCTATTGAGATTCTGGTTATTGTGGTACTGGGCGGCATGGGCAGCATCCGGGGATCCATTATTTCGGCAATCATTCTGACGGTACTGCCGGAGGTGCTGCGGGGAGCAGATAATATGCGTATGCTTCTGTACTCCATCGTGCTGATTGCAATGATGCTCTTTAACCAGTCCGGATTCAAGGAGCGGATGATGGAAAGAATTGCCGCATCCAAACAGCAGAAGGCAGGTGAGTGAAGATGGCATTACTGGAGGTAAAAAATCTCAGCATTGCGTTCGGCGGACTGAAGGCGGTGGATGATTTTAATGTTACGATTGAAAAAGGCCAGCTTTACGGACTGATCGGCCCGAACGGCGCAGGAAAGACAACCGTTTTTAACCTGCTTACCGGAGTATATCAGCCGGATTCCGGCTCCATTGTACTTGACGGTCAGGATCTGGTGGGAAAGGCGCCGGCAGAGATCTGCAAATGCGGAATCGCCAGAACCTTTCAGAATATCCGTCTGTTTAAGAAGCTTTCCGTGCGGGACAACGTAAAGGTCGCTCTGCACAATGACATGGAGTATTCCCTGGCTGCCAGCATTTTGAGGCTCCCTTCTTATTTCAGGCATGAGAAGGCCATGAATGAGAGGGCAATGGAAATCCTGAAGGTTTTCGACCTGGATTCCTACGCGGATACTTCTGCGGCAAATCTTCCTTACGGAAAACAGCGTAAGCTGGAAATTGCCCGGGCACTGGCCACGGAGCCGAAGCTTCTTCTTCTGGATGAGCCTGCTGCAGGAATGAACCCCAATGAGACGGCAGAGCTTATGAGTACGATCAAGCTGATCAGAGATAAATTTGATATTACCATTCTTCTGATCGAACATGATATGAAGCTGGTATCCGGTATCTGTGAACGGTTAAGCGTGCTGAATTTCGGTACGGAGCTCTGCAGCGGTGATACCTCAGCCGTTCTGAATGATCCGAAGGTTATTACCGCATATCTTGGAGAATAGGAGGTGACCGATATGGCAATGTTAAAAGTGACAGACCTGGAAGTGTGCTATGGGGTCATCCGTGCGATCAAGGGAATTTCCTTTGAGGTAAATAAAGGCGAGGTAGTTGCTCTGATTGGAGCCAACGGTGCAGGAAAGACGACGATCCTGCATACGATTACCGGACTGATTCCTTCCAAGGCAGGAAAGATCGAATATGAAGGAAAGGATATCACAAAGCTGCCGGGACACAAGATCGTTGCGCTCGGTATGGCTCATGTTCCGGAGGGCAGAAGAGTATTTTCCGAGCTTACGGTTCTGGAAAACCTGAAGCTGGGTGCGTATACACGGAAGGATAAGGCGGAGATCAGTCAGACCCTTCAGATGGTATATCAGAGATTTCCGAGACTGGAGGAACGTAAGAATCAGCTGGCCGGAACGCTTTCCGGAGGAGAACAGCAGATGCTGGCCATGGGACGGGCGCTGATGTCTCATCCGGATATTATTCTGATGGATGAACCGTCCATGGGACTTTCTCCTATTTACGTAAATGAGATCTTCGATATCATACAGAAGATCAGTGCAGGCGGAACAACCGTGCTTCTGGTAGAACAGAATGCGAAGAAAGCGCTCAGTATTGCAGACCGGGCGTATGTTCTGGAGACCGGAACCATTGCGCTTGAGGGCAAGGCGGAAGAACTGCTGAATAATGATTCTGTGAAAAAAGCATATCTTGGAGAATAAAAATCAGGGACATTCCTTTGGAAAGGGATGTCCCGTTTTGCATCAAAAGCATTTATTCCGGATATACCAGACGGTCCGGTGTGATATGGTAAAGAACCTCATCCAGGTATTTCTTCGCAAGATAGTTCGCCATCGGAAGATTCATGTCCAGATAGTTTCCGCAATCCCTCGGGGAAGCACCGGGAACCTCGCCCCTGTAATCCCGGATAAATTCAAACATCTCTGTGATAAGACCGGTAATATCTGCGGACTCATAATCTCCGGTGAGCAGAAGATAGAAGCCGGTGCGGCATCCCATGGGACCGAAATAGATGATTCCGGAGCCGAACTCCGGATGATTTCTCAGAAAGGTGGCACCCAGATGCTCGATGGTGTGAACCTCTGCGGTGTTCATGACCGGTTCTTCATTGGGGGAGGTCATGCGAAGATCGAAGGTGGTAATTACAGTATCCTGTACCGGATCCTTCCGGGATACGTATATGCCCGGCTGAAGCTTTATGTGGTTGATGGTAAAGCTGGTAATTTTCTGCATGGTATGGAATCCTTCCTTTTTGTTTATTTACTGTTTATTATAGCATGAAGAAACGGTTTGACAACCATTTCTTGACTGGAGGAAACCGGGGTGCTACACTATACATAGCGCCGGCAATGCAGCGGCAGAAGGCGCATAATTGTCGTGAATCAGGAGGCTTATGAAAAGAATGATCGGAGATAAGAAGGTACTGTTCAGTGGTATGCAGGCAACGGGAACATTGACTCTTGGAAATTATCTGGGAGCCCTGAAGAACTGGGTGACCTTAAGTGATGAATATGAATGCTTTTACAGCGTGGTGGATATGCACTCGATTACGGTTCGCCAGGATCCGGCGACTCTGAGGAAGAGAGCGCGTGCGCTTCTGACGCTTTATATTGCAGCCGGGCTGGATCCGGAGAAAAACTGCATTTATTATCAGTCTCATGTGTCCGGACATGCGGAGCTCATGTGGATTCTGAACTGTTTTACCTATATGGGAGAGCTGAACCGTATGACTCAGTTTAAGGATAAGGCAGCAAAGCATGCGGACAATATCAATGCGGGACTGTTCACTTACCCGGTGCTGATGGCAGCGGATATTCTGCTGTATCAGGCGGACGTGGTTCCGGTTGGAATCGATCAGATGCAGCATCTGGAGATCACGAGAGATATTGCGATCCGTTTCAATAATATTTACGGAGATGTGTTTACGATTCCGGAAGCCTATATCGGCAAGACCGGAGCCAAGATCATGAGCCTGCAGGATCCGGGAAAGAAGATGTCCAAGTCGGATGAGAATCCCAATGGCAGTATCTATCTGATGGATGATCCGGATACGGTGATCCGTAAGTTCAAGCGTGCGGTGACCGATTCGGTGGGCTGTGTGCGTTACAGTGATGAACAGCCGGGTATTAAGAACCTTCTGGATATTTACTGCGCATGCACCGGAAAGACTCCTGCAGAGGCAGAGAAGGAGTTTGACGGAAGAGGCTACGGAGAATTTAAGATGGCGGTAGGAGAGGCTGTTGTGGATGTACTGAAGCCTCTTCAGCAGAGAGTAGAGGATCTGAACAGAGACAAGGCCTATATCGACGGGATTATCAGGGATAATGCCAGGAAGGCTGATTATTATGCAACGAAGACTCTCAGGAAGGTACAGAAGAAGGTAGGCTTCCCGGAGAGAATCCGATAGAATCAAAAAGGAGCGTCTTTGAGAGAACAGCATGGAGAAGTTATCATTTGAAAGTGACTATACACAGGGGGCCCATGAGGAAATTCTGCGCGCACTGGCCGGAAATAACCGTAAGCCTCTGAGCGGGTACGGCACAGATCCGTACTGCGCTTCTGCCAGGGAGAAGATCCGAAGGCAGTGCGGCTGCCCGGATGCGGATGTGTTCTTTCTGGTCGGAGGAACCCAGACGAACCAGACAGTGATCGATTCCCTCCTTCGGCAGTATGAGGGCATTATCGCTGCAGATACCGGCCATGTCAGTGTTCATGAGGCCGGCGCCATCGAATATACCGGTCACAAGGTGCTCACGCTTCCTCACAGAGAAGGAAAGCTTACCGCAGACGGTCTTCGGAATTATCTTCAGGGATTTTTCTCGGATGAGAATCATGAACATATGGTGTTTCCGGGCATGGTTTATATCTCACATCCGACAGAATACGGAACACTGTATACGAAAGAGGAGCTGTCGGCTCTGTCGGGGGTATGCCGGGAATATGCTCTTCCCCTTTATATGGACGGGGCAAGGCTGGGCTATGGGCTGATGAGCTTTGATACGGATGTACGTCTTTCGGATATCTCAGAGCTGTGCGATGTGTTTTATATCGGCGGAACGAAGGTGGGAGCGCTTTTCGGAGAAGCAGTTGTTTTTCCGAAGGGAAATGCTCCGGCTCATTTTATGACGATCATGAAGCAGCACGGAGCATTGCTGGCCAAGGGGTGGCTTCTGGGAATTCAGTTTGACTGTCTGTTTGCGGATGATCTCTATTTTCGAATCAGCCGTCATGCGATTGAGATGGCAGAGCTTCTGAAGAAGGGATTTTCGGAAAAGGGATATGAATTTTTCCTGGATTCTCCAACCAATCAGCAGTTCCTTGTTCTGGAAAACAAAAAGCTTGAGGAGCTGAAGATGAGGGTTGGCTTTGAATTCTGGGAGAAAAAGGATGAAGCACATACGGTGGTACGGTTTGCTACCAGCTGGGCAACCACAGAGGAGCAGGTACAGCGTCTGCTAGACCTGCTCTGATGAGGAGCTGTCCTTCCCATGGAAATCCGGGAAAAATTCCGGGTGGAAATCCGAAGGAAGCGCACTGGAAAAGCAAAGGGGCTGTCGGGTAACCGGATGAAGGAAGGAAAGCTGCCAGGAATGCAGAGGCTGTCTAGTATAATCCGTATAATCCGGACAATAGAGATAATCCCCCGGAAGGGGATGCCCGATGGACTTTAAGTGTACCCGGATCTGATGGGTGCGTCCGGTTTCCAGAGTTATTTTTAAAAGAGAATAGGCGTGATTACAGGAGAGGGCAAGCCGCTCATAATGTGTGACGGCAGCCTCTCCGTTTTTTTCGTCCACACACCGTTCTATGAGAGAGTCGGAAGCTCTGGCAATGGGAGCGTCGATGGTTCCAAAGGAAGGGGCGATCCCTTTTACGACTGCAAGGTAGGTGCGGTGGATATTGCGCTGTCTCATCTGATCCGACAGAGCCGATGCGCTGAGGGCATTTCGGGCAACGATCAAAAGGCCGGAGGTATCCCGGTCCAGCCGGTTGATGCACCGAAAGACAAAGGGAAGACCGTTTTCCTTATGATACCATGCCAGTGCGTTGGCCAGTGTGTTTTCATAATTTCCGATGGAGGGATGGACCGGCATGTCGCAGGGCTTATTCACGATCAGAAGATCTTCATCCTCATAGACGATGGAAAGGGGAAGAGGAACCGGGACAATATGACCGGAGGGCTCTTCCGGGGGAAGACATACCTTCAGGCAGTCCATAAAGGAGAGAAGGGCAGACAGAAAGACCGGGCGGTCATTCAAGCGTACTCCATCCCCGCTGCGCCGAAGCTCTGTAAGAAGATGCCGGGAAAATCCCCGGCTTCTTAAGAAGTCAGCCACAGACATCCCGGCATCCTGTTCTGTTATCTGATAGTGCAGTACCCGTTTCATACAAGCTCCTGTTTTACCATTACTTTTTCGATCGCGGCAATGTAGAGGGTATGATAATCCTGATTGGGATACCATTTCTCATCCACCCAGTCATTTAACATGCAGTCCTTGGACATTTCCTGGGCATAAAGCTTGCGGCAGATCAGAACGGTATCCGCCTCTGTAAAATAGGGCGTGTCCAGCTCCTCCTCAACATGCAGGGGGATGTGTGACATTTTATCCTCGTCTCGTCCGGATACCGAGCCCAGATAGTTGTATTCCTTCTGGTATCCGGCAGGAAGAACACTGATGGAAAAGGTTTCTCCCGCATCGACAAATTCTTTCGTATAACGCTGTGGGCGAAGAACAATGTATGCAACTTCCTTTCCCCACATGATTCCAAGTCCTCCCCAGGAGGCAGTCATGGAATTGTATTTGTTCTCTTTTTTGGCAGTGATCAGAAGCCAGTCAGTACCGATCATCTGAAACGGGTTTGCGGTAAGCTCCTGTGGCCTGATTTCTGTAAATTGGGACATACGGATCCTTCCTTTCCTGATGGAATGATATTAATGGGATTTTATTTCCTTCCATTTCTCATTGTAGATGGCATCCACCTCATCTCCGAGGTACTGGAAGGTTTCACAGTTTTCCAGCATTTCTGCAGTGGGGAAAGCGATGGTGGAGTTGCGGATATCTTCATCCTCGATCAGCTCTCTTGCAGCCTTGTTGGGGGTAGAGTAGGTGATGTACTCGAAATTTTTCAGAGCAATTTCCGGCTTGCACAGGAAATTGATAAAGGCTTCTGCGTTTTCTTTGTGCTCGGCATTTTTCGGGATCACCCAGCCATCGATCCATACGTTGGAGCCTTCCTTCGGAATCACATATTCCAGATTCTCGTTTTCTCTCTGGGTATAAATGGCTTCTCCGGAATAGATCACGCCGATGGCAGCTTCATTGCCGATCATCTTATCCCGCACCTGGTCAATGACGTATGCCTGTACCAGGGGCTTCTGCTCGATCAGAAGATTTTTGGCCTCCTCCAGTTCTCCTTCATCGGTGGAGTTTAAGGAATAGCCGAGCTTTTTCAGGGCAACGGCAAAGGCATCCCGGACGCTGTCCTGCATCAGGATATTATCCGCATAGGTTTCATCCCAGAGCACATCCCAGCTGTCAATGGGTTCCTTCACCATGGTCTTATTATAGAGAATGCCGACGGTTCCCCAGCAGTAAGGAACACTGTACCGGTTGCCCGGGTCAAATTCCTCAGCCTGCTTTAAGTAGGTCTCATCCATATTGGAGATATTCGGAATGTTGTCATAGTTGAGCTCATAGAGCATATCTTCATCGATCATGCGCTGGATCATATAATCGGAGGGACAGATTACATCATAGGCGATGGCACCGGACGAAACCTTCGGATACATGATTTCGTTTGTCTCAAATTCTTCATATACGACCTCAATTCCGGTTTCCTCCTCGAACTGATCCAGTACATCGGGATCGATGTATTCTCCCCAGTTGTATACGATGACCTGTTCTTTGGAAGCACTGTCGTTTCCTTTTCCACAGCCTGCAAGGAGTGCACCGCACATGGATGCCAGAAGCAGGGATGCAATAAGCTTTTTTTTCATTATAATAATCCTCCTCATTTTTTGTTGCCTTTATTTTCGGCAGATATCTTTTTGGCGTTCGGTGCCAGGTTGATCAGAAGCAGAAGCAAAAGGACGGACAGAAAGAGAAGGGTAGAAAGGGAGTACATCTCAGGTTTGATTCCTTTTTTAACTTCTGTATAAATTTTTGTGGACAGGGTGTCAAGTCCCGGTCCCTTTGTGAAATGTGTAATGACAAAATCATCCAGAGACATGGTGAAGGCCAGAAGAAAACCGGAGAGTACTCCCGGAAGAATATCCGGAAATACTACTTTAAAAAAGGCCTGTACCGGTGAAGCGCCCAGGTCCAGGGCTGCCTCATAGGTGGATTTATTTGTCTGCTTCAGCTTCGGCATGACACTAAGAATCACATATGGTATGTTAAAGGTAATATGTGCGGTCAGAACAGTTCCGAAGCCAAACTTTACTCCGAAGGCTCCCAGAGCGATAAAAAGGAGCATGAGCGAAATTCCGGTGACGATATCCGCATTGAGCATCGGAATATTGGTAATGCTCATACAGATGGTTTTCATCCGGCGGTTCATGCTGCTGATTCCCATGGCTGCCATCGTTCCAATGAGCGTTGCGGCAGCCGCAGAAAGAAGCGCGATCAGGAGCGTTGTATAGAGCGCATCCATAATGGATGAATTCTGAAACATGGAGCTGTACCATTTCAGAGTAAAGCCGCCCCATTTGGAACGGGTCTTGGACTTGTTGAAGGACAGCACGATCAGAGTGGCAATGGGAGCGTACAGCAGGATGAAAATCAGTGCAAGGTAAATGCGTTCCGCATGCTTTTTCATCAGAACATCGCCCCCTCTCCGTCTTTATCATATTTCATGACAAAAGCCATACTGATCAGAATAAATACCATCAGCACAAGGGAAAGTCCGCTTCCCAGATGCCAGTTGTTTCCCTGGGTAAATTCCTGCTCGATGACATTGCCGATAAGCAGGATCTTGCTTCCGCCCAGAAGGGTGGATATAACGAAGGTGGTCATTGCCGGGACAAATACCATGGTAATCCCGCTGATCACGCCGGGAATACTCAAGGGAAAAATAACACGGAAAAAGGTCTGTACTCCGTTGGCACCCAGATCTCTGGCGGCATTGATGACATTGGGATCGATCTTTGCCAGAACGTTATAGATCGGAAGCACCATAAAGGGAAGGAAATTATAAACCATGCCGAGAACAATGGCGTAAGGGGTATTGATAATTTCCAGGGCAGGCAGATGAAGGAAGGACAGGACGGCGTTGATCACACCGTTCTTTTCCAGGAGGGTCTGCCAGGCCAGGGTACGGAGCAGGAAATTCATCCACATGGGAAGGATGAATAAAAGCACCATAAAGCTGTGCTGATTGACATTTCGTTTGGTAAGTATCATGGCCAGCGGGTAGGCCAGGACCAGGCAGATGACGGTGCTGACCAGAGAGAGCAGGATGGAAAGCCAGAGGGCTTTGGCGTGCTCATGGCTTAAAATGGCCAGAATATTTTCCAGGGTAAAGGCACCGCTTCGGTCCGTGAAGCCGTAAAATACAATCATGAACAGCGGAATAATGATAAAGCCGACGGCCCATACAAGATAGGGGGCGGCAAAGTACTTTTTACTCAATGCTTATCACCGCCTCTTCATCTTCCGATTCCGGTTTGTTCATGATCTGGATGTCAAAGGGATCTACGTGGATGCCCACCCTTGTTCCCACCGGGAACATGTCGGTGCTGTGAACCAGCCATTCATAGCCGCCTGCCATGACGTCCATCTCATAGTGGACGCCCTTGAAGATCAGACCGGTAACCACACCCTGTATGGTTCCGTCCTCCGGTTTTACCAGATCGATGTCTTCGGGACGGATGACCACATCCACCGGCCGGTTTTGCCCGAAGCCGGTATCCACACATTCGAATTTTGCACCCAGAATCTCCACCAGCCGGTCCTCGATCATGGTGGAGGGGATGATATTGCTTTCCCCGATGAAATCTGCCACAAATGCATTTTCCGGTTCATTGTATATATGCTCGGGTGTTCCGATCTGCTGAATATAGCCCTGATTCATGACAACAATGGTATCGGACATGGTGAGCGCCTCCTCCTGGTCATGGGTGACATAGATAAAGGTGATTCCCAGTTCATTTTTCAGACGGATCAGCTCATACTGCATATCCTTGCGAAGCTTCAGGTCCAGGGCCCCCAGCGGTTCATCCAGAAGCAGGACCTTGGGTTCATTGACAATGGCCCGGGCGATGGCGATCCGCTGCTGCTGGCCGCCGCTTAAGGAATCCGGCTTCCGGTTCTCAAAGCCGTCCAGATTCACGAGCTTCAGGGCATATTTGATCTTATCATCAATATAGGCTTTGGATTTCTTTTTGATTTTCAGGCCAAAAGCAATATTTTCCGCAATGGTCATGTGAGAGAAGAGGGCGTATTTCTGAAATACGGTATTCAGCTGCCGCTTGTTGGGCGGAAGATGCGTGATATCCTCTCCGTGAAAGATCACCTGTCCCTGGTCCGGATTCTCAAAACCGCCCAGAATACGTAAGGTCGTCGTTTTGCCGCAGCCGCTGGGGCCCAGAAGCGTAAGAAATTCATTTTCCCGGATATAAAGGTTCAGATCATCCAGCACCATATCATTGTCAAAGGATTTGGAAATGTGTACCAGGTCAATCAGTTTATTGCTCATAATGGCCTCCTTCGTATATCAGAAGCTGGGAGGAGTGCTGACCCACAGAAGGACAGCCCCAGTCTTTTCATTTGCTGTAATATAGTGATTCTGGTTCGGGGTAAAATAAAAGGATTCTCCCTTTTTGGCCTTGATGGTCCGCCCGCCCAGGTGGATCACAACGCTGCCGGACAGGATGTAGCCGAATTCCTCTCCCTCATGGGGAATATCCGGATAGGTTGAGCCGCCGGGAGAGAGGGTCAGGCGAATGGGTTCCATAATGTTTTTCTGTGCATTGGGGATGATCCACTCCACCTTGTTTTTCAGTTTTTCATCTTCCTTTTCAAAATAATCCGCCGCATGAAAGACAATCTGCTCCTCCTTAGGGTCATCACTGAAAAATTCCTTCAGATCGGTGCCGAGACACTGGAGGATGTCAATCAGAGTGGCGATGGAGGGGGAGGTGAGATTGCGTTCCAGCTGGGAAATGAAGCCTTTTGACAGCTCTGCACGGTCTGCCAGCTCTTCCTGCGTCAGGCCGGTGAGAATACGCAGCTCCTTGATCTTTTTGCCGATGTCCATAAAATACCCCTTCCTTATCTGAGATAAACAAAAAGTTTACTATTCCTTTCACAAAGTAAAAATAAACAAAAAGTTTAGAAATTCTAAACTGCACAAGCTTCATTATACACATTCCCATACAGGTGTCAATAAGAAAACAGATATTTTCAGGTAAAATTCTTGTGTGTAAAAAAGTACATAAAATTGGTAAGTTTATATTAACATGTCCGGAAAGCTGTGTTAAAATAGAACATATAAAAATCATGCAGAAACTGTACTGAAAATAAGGGACAAAAGCAGCAGGAGGATTATTTTATGGGTAAGGAAAAATATGTGGCGTATGTTGGAACATATACCCATGGAACGAGCATTGGGATACATCTGTATGATCTGGATGTGGAGAACGGCACGATGGCTGAGCGGAAGGTTGTTCCCATCAACAACTCCTCTCATCTGGTGAAGGCGCATAACAAGCAGTTCCTGTATTCCATATCGGATGAGGGAGTGGAGTCCTTCCGGATTCTTCCGGACGGAGATCTGGAATTTCTGAACCGGGCCGGAATTCAGGGAATGAGAGGCTGTTATGTGTCACTGGATGCACAGGATAAGTTCCTGTTTGTGGGAGGCTATCATGACGGAAAGGTCACGGTCCTTCGGATCAATCCGGAC
The DNA here is from genome assembly GCA_022763925.1 of Lachnospiraceae bacterium. Taxonomy (GTDB): domain Bacteria; phylum Bacillota; class Clostridia; order Lachnospirales; family Lachnospiraceae; genus JAGTTR01. The sequence continues at coordinate 10,245 of JALERW010000099.1, read as the reverse complement.
GGAAGCATCGGAGCGATTACAGATGGTATTTTTCATAAGGGGCTGGGAAGTGTGGCTGAGCGGAATTTCCGTCCGCACATCAGCTGTGTAAAGATGACGCCGGATCAGAAATACTTATGTGCGGTAGATAACGGCATTGATCACGTGAATGTGTATCGGCTGGACCACAGAACCGGCAAGCTGAATCTGGTGGATATCGTGCGCTGTGAGCTGGAATCCGGGCCAAGGCAGATCACGTTTTCCAGAGACGGCAAGTTTGCCTATGTGCTCTGCGAGCTGAAAAACTATATTAATGTATATACCTACGACGGAAGAGGGAAAACACCGAAATTTGAGAAGATTCAGCAGGTGGATACCCGCATGGATGTGAAGGAAACGGCCTGCGCCGCTGCCAGTGTGAAGATTTCCAGGGCCGGAAACCATCTGTACTGTTCCTCCGCCGGAGACAACAGCGTGTCTATTTTCACAATTGATCCAAAGTCCGGGATGCTGGAACGCATGTGTTCACTCCCCATCAGCGGATCCTATCCGAAGGATCTGGATGTATTTCCGGATGACCGGACGCTCGTGGTGCTGAATCATGAATCCAATGAGATCCGGACCTTCCGGATCAACTATGAGAAAAAGCTGTTTGTGGAGAAGGGGCGACCGATCAAGGTGGAGACCCCCAACAGCATTATGATTTCCAGGCTGTATGAATAGGAAAAGCATGTAGTTGGCTTCAAACGCATCAGAAGAACTTTTTTGCGGAAGGTTCTTTTGATGCGTTTTTTTATTGACATATTTTATGGTTCTAATGTACAATAAAAGGAAATTTTCTAACCAGAAGAGGAAACCGTGTTCTGAAAGGAAAAGAAGCGATAGAAAAGTAACGGGAAGGGGAACTGGAAATGATAATGACAGGTGCGGATGCAATGGTAAAATGTCTGGAGAATGAAGGCGTTTCCGTTGTCTACGGATATCCGGGAGTGGCAATTTGTCCTTTTTTCAACAGTATTCTGGACTCAGAGATCGAGAGTGTGCTGGTGCGTGAGGAGCAGAATGCAGGCCATATGGCCAGTGGCTATGCGAGAGTGACCGGAAAAGCCGGTGTCGCTGTTGCGACCTCCGGACCAGGGGCAACGAATCTGATCACTGGAATTGCTACTGCCTATATGGACAGTATTCCGCTGGTGGCAATTACGGGACAGGTGAATACGGCACAGCTGGGACGGGATGTGTTCCAGGAGGCGGATATTACCGGTGCGGTGGAATCCTTTGTAAAATACAGCTATATCGTGAAAAATGTGGAGGATATTCCGAGGGTCTTTAAAGAGGCCTTTTACATAGCGAATACCGGACGCCGGGGACCGGTGCTGATTGACGTGCCGATCGATGTTCAGAATGCAACGCTGGATTTTGAGTATCCGGACTGTGTATCTCTTCGTACCTATAAGCCTACGGTTAAGGGACATATTATTCAGATCAAGAAGGTGATTGCAGAGCTGTCCAGGGCCAAGATGCCTCTGATCTGTGTGGGCGGCGGTGTGCTCCTGAGCGAGGCAAGAGATGAGGTAAGAGCATTTGCGGAGAAATACCGGATTCCGGTGGTTTCCACCATGATGGGAATCAGTGCGATGCCCACCAATCATCCGCTGTATTTCGGAATGGTGGGAAATAACGGCAAGGCATATGCGAACCGTGCGATGAATGAGTGTGATCTTCTGATCGTGATGGGCTGCCGTCTGGCGGACCGTGCGATTCAGCAGCTGAATCTGAATATTCTTTCCGAGGAGCGGACCGTAGTACATATTGATGTGGACCCGGCGGAGATCGGTAAGATCATGGGACCCACGATCCCGATCGTAGGTGATATCAAGCATATCATGAAGGATTTTGAAAAGCAGACCTTCACCAATGATTTCAGCGACTGGCTGACCATCCTTAATATGTGGAAGACGGAAATGGCTCCGAAGCGCAGACCGAATCCGGACTATGTGGATCCGGCAGAATTTATCCGGATCATGTCGGAAAAGATGGAAGATAATGCGGTATACGTAGCTGACGTTGGACAGAATCAGATCTGGTCTGCGGGCTATCATGTGGTAAAGGAAGGCCGCTTCCTGACATCCGGCGGCATGGGAACCATGGGCTATTCCATTCCGGCGGCCATCGGAGCGAAGAAGGCGGATATGAGCCGGCAGGTTGTGGCAGTCTGCGGAGACGGTTCCTTCCAGATGTCCTTTATGGAGCTGGCGACGATGCAGCAGCATCATATCCCGGTGAAGATCATTGTTCTCAAAAATAATTATCTCGGAATGGTAAGAGAATACCAGCATTACACCTATAAGGATCGCTATTCGGTGGTGCGGCTGGACGGAAGCCCGGATCTTGAGATGATTGCCGCTGCCTATGGTATTCCGTTTATGCGGATCGCCAATATGGACGGCGTGGAAGACAAGATCGATACCTTCCTTTCCTGGGAAGGTCCGGGTCTGGTGGAGTGCCTCATTGACGAATACGATCTTGTAAAATAACGAAGAAAAGAGGGAATTGTTTTGAAGAGAATATTTTCCGTTCTGGTAGAGAACCGTTCCGGTGTACTCAGCAAAATTTCAGGTCTGTTTGCACGCAGATGTTATAATATTGACAGCCTTGTGGTTGGAGAGACCGATGACAAAGCAGTATCCTGCATGACGATCGTATCCTCCGGGGATGAGCGGATCATGCAGCAGATTGAGAAGCAGCTGAACAAGAAGCTGGACGTAATTAAGGTGAGAACCTTTGAGGAGCCGGAATGCATCAGCAAGGAGCTTCTGATGATGCGTGTAAAATACAACAGCACAAACCGCAAGGATATTATTGAGAACTGTGCGATTCTGGGAGCCCAGATCGTTGACATGTCCACATCGGCTTTCCTGATCCAGGTCTGTGATGCACCGGAGAAGGTGGACCTGTTCATTCGGATGATGCAGCCCTTCGGTATATCTGAGGTGGCAAGAACCGGGACGCTGGCGCTGCCGAAATGTGTTGATTAGGAAAAAAGATGCAAAAAAGAAATGGGACGATATCCTTTCTGAGGGATACCGTCCCTTTTTTACACAGGAAAGCCTTTGCCGGTCATTTTAAGAAGAACCGGCGAAGCTGATCCATGCGCGACGTCATGCTTTCAAACAGCATATCCGTGAGGGCAATGGCAGCCATGGATTCCACCACAACGACTGCTCTGGGAACAATGACCGGATCGTGGCGTCCCCGGATGCTGATTTCCATCGCTTCGTTGGATTTGCTGACGGTTTTCTGAAGAGAGGAAATGGAAGGGGTCGGTTTGATGGCCGCACGCAGAATGATATCCGAGCCGTCGCTGATTCCGCCCAGGATGCCGCCTGCGTGATTGGAGCTTTTTACCGGCTGTCCGTTTTCCCCGGGTACAAACGCATCGTTGTTCGCAGAACCGGTGGCAGAGGCTGCGGCTATACCGTCTCCGATCTCAAACGCCTTGACGGCGCCGATGGACATGACGGCTTTGGCAAGAACGGCATTCAGCTTTTCAAAACAGGGTTCGCCTACTCCGGCAGGAACGCCTTTGATGATGCATTCCACAATACCGCCGGAGGAATCCTGATTTTTCATGCAGGTATCCAGCCAGTCGGAGGCTTCAGCGGCGGCCTGTGCATCCGGCATATACAGAGGATTCTTCCATATTTCGTCCGCGCAGAACCGCTCCGGATGAATACAGACCGGTCCGATGGACCGGGTATAGGTAAGAAAGCTTACTCCCAGCTCGGAGAGGATTTTGGCAGCCACTGCGCCTGCGGCAACCCTGGCAATGGTTTCCCGGCCGGAGGAGCGTCCGCCCCCCCGGTAATCCCGGAAGCCGTATTTCTGATCATAGGTAAAGTCCGCATGACCGGGGCGGTAATAGGATGCGATCTCGCTGTAGTCGGAAGAGCGATGGGTTTTGTTATATACGAGCATGGAGATCGGAGTTCCGGTGGTCATCCCCTCAAAAGTACCGGACAGGATCTCGACGGCATCGTCCTCCTTCCGAGGAGTGGAATAGCGGGACTGACCGGGTTTTCTGCGGTTCAGCCATGGCTGAATATCTTCCTCGCAGAGCGGAAGGCCGGCAGGGCAGCCGTCAATGACGACTCCGATCGCTTTGCCGTGGGATTCTCCCCAGGTTGAAATCTGAAAATGTTTTCCGTATATGGAACCAGACATAGGTTACCTCCTGAATAAGTGATTCTAAGTGATTCTTATCAAAATATTATATAGAAGGGAAAAGAAAAAGTAAACCAATAATTCTTCTTGCCGTTGAGGTCGCCTTCCTGTATACTGGATGAGAAGAAAAGTAAAGCAAAGTGAGAAGGAGATATTATTTATGTATAAATTGCTGAAACGGGACGGCTGTGCAAAACGGGGGGAATTTCATACCGTTCACGGCGTGATTCAGACACCGGTCTTTATGAATGTGGGAACGGCAGCGGCCATCAAAGGGGCCGTATCCTCCATAGATCTTCAGGGGATAGGAACGCAGGTGGAGCTGTGCAATACCTATCATCTTCATGTACGCCCGGGCGATCAGGTGGTGAAGAAGATGGGAGGCCTTCACAAATTCATGAACTGGGACAAGCCGGTGCTGACCGATTCCGGAGGCTTCCAGGTGTTCTCCCTGGCGGGACTTCGGAAGATCAAGGAGGAAGGCGTGTATTTTCATTCCCATGTGGACGGACGGAAGATTTTTATGGGACCGGAGGAGAGCATGCAGATTCAGTCCAATCTGGCGTCCACCATTGCGATGGCCTTCGATGAATGTCCGCCTCATCCGGCAACCAGGGAATATATGCAGAATTCCGTGGACCGGACGACCCGGTGGCTCATGCGCTGCAAAAAGGAGATGGCAAGGCTGAATGCTCTTCCTGATACGATCAATAAGGAGCAGCTGCTGTTCGGCATTAACCAGGGCGGAACCTTTGCGGATATCCGGATCGAGCACGCCAAGGTGCTTACGGATATGGATCTCGATGGATATGCCCTGGGTGGTCTGGCTGTCGGAGAGACCCATGAGGAGATGTATCGGATCATTGAGGAGACGGTTCCGTATCTTCCTGTGGATAAGCCGGTTTATCTGATGGGCGTCGGTACGCCGGCCAATATTCTGGAAGCTGTGGACCGGGGAGTGGATTTCTTTGACTGTGTGTATCCCAGCCGGAACGGAAGACATGGCCATGTGTATACCAACCACGGTAAGCTGAACCTGCTGAATGCCAAATATGAACTGGATGAACGGCCGATCGAACCTGGGTGCCAGTGTCCGGCCTGCCGGTATCACAGCAGGGCTTACATCCGTCATCTTCTGAAGGCGAAGGAAATGCTGGGCATGCGTCTGTGCGTGCTGCATAATCTGTATTTCTATAATACAATGATGACAGAGATACGGACCGCCATAGAGGAAGGTCGCTACAGAGACTATAAGGCGAAGAAGCTTGCCGGTTTCCTGGAACCGGAGGATTCGTAAAAAAGTACTTGATGAATGTCTGTATATTGTGTAAAATAGTTTTATTGGCAAAAAGAGGGCGTCCATCGTCCCAACAAACAGTAGGAGGAATTGTAATGAGTTTATTATTGTCAGGAAGTGGCAGCAGCAGTTTTCTTATTCTGATTGCTTATATCGTTATTTTTGGCGCGTTCATGTATTTTATCGCGATCCGTCCTCAGAGGAAGGAGCAGAAGAGACTTCAGGCAATGCTGCATGATATGGCAGTTGGAGACAGTATTGTGACTACCAGCGGCTTTTACGGTGTGATTATCGATATTACAGAGGATGATGTGATTGTAGAGTTCGGAAGCAACCGGAACTGCAGAATTCCCATGCGTAAATCAGCCATCGCTGAGGTGGAGAAGGCAAACGCATAATACAGAAGAAAAAGACGAATGGAAACGGTGCGGCGTTGGCTGCACCGTTTTTTTACGGTCACGCTTTGCCGTGATGAAATAGAGGTTGAAAAACGAAAATAAATCATTTATTATATAAATAATAATGTTTTGTGCGCACTTTTTCGAGTTGACGCAGCAGCATACCAGAAAGGAAGAGTAACCATGAACTTTAAAGTAGCAGTAATTGCCGGCGACGGGATCGGACCGGAGATCACCAGGGAAGCGCAGAAGGTACTGGACCGGGTCAGTGAAAAATTCGGTCATACCTTTACTTATACAGACGTACTGATGGGCGGAGCTTCCATAGATGTACACGCTGTTCCGCTGACGGAGGAAGCCATCGCAGCTGCCAGGGCCAGCGATGCCGTTCTTATGGGATCCATCGGAGGAAATACCTCCACCTCCCCGTGGTATAAGCTCCCGCCGAATCTGAGACCGGAGGCGGGACTTCTTGCACTTCGAAAGGCACTGAATCTTTTTGCAAACCTGCGTCCGGCTTATCTGTATGAGGAGCTGAAGGCTGCCTGCCCGTTAAGAGACGAGATCATCGGAGACGGTTTTGATATGATGATCATGCGGGAGCTGACCGGAGGGCTGTATTTCGGGGAACGCAGAACCGTTGAGGAGAATGGCGTTCTTAAGGCGATCGATACGCTTACCTATGATGAGAACGAGATCCGCCGTATTGCAGTGCGCGGCTTTGATATTGCCATGAAGAGAAGAAAGAAGGTTACCAGCGTGGATAAGGCGAATGTGCTGGATTCCTCCAGACTGTGGAGAAAGGTTGTGGAGGAAGTGGCCAGGGATTATCCGGAGGTCACCTATGAGCATATGCTTGTGGATAACTGTGCAATGCAGCTGGTGAAGGATCCGAAGCAGTTTGATGTCATTCTGACGGAGAACATGTTCGGTGATATTCTTTCTGATGAGGCAAGCATGGTGACGGGATCCATCGGAATGCTGTCTTCTGCCAGCCTGAATGATACCAAATTCGGCCTGTATGAGCCAAGCCACGGCTCTGCACCGGATATTGCGGGACAGGATATCGCCAATCCCATTGCGACCATTCTGTCTGCAGCGATGATGCTCCGTTTTTCCTTTGATCTGGATCAGGAAGCGGATGCGGTGGAAGCTGCTGTAAAGCAGGTACTGAAAGACGGTTACCGGACCGTGGACATTATGTCCGAGGGCAAAACGCTGGTCGGAACCTCCCGTATGGGTGACCTGATCGTTGAGAGAATCTGAACCATTGTAAAGCATCCGTGATGATATGATCAATAGAAAAAGAATGAAAAATGAGGAGAGATGAAAAATGAAGAGTGATTCCGTAAAAGTAGGAATGCAGCAGGCCCCGCACCGTTCTCTGTTTAATGCGCTGGGACTGACCAAAGAAGAGATGGATCGCCCGCTGGTTGGAATTGTGAGCTCTTACAATGAGATCGTTCCGGGGCATATGAACCTGGATAAGATTGTGGAAGCGGTAAAGATGGGCGTTGCCATGGCAGGGGGAACTCCTATTGTATTTCCTGCAATTGCAGTCTGTGATGGAATTGCCATGGGACATATCGGCATGAAATATTCGCTGGTTACCAGAGACCTGATTGCAGATTCCACAGAGTGTATGGCACTGGCCCATGCCTTTGATGCTCTGGTTATGGTGCCGAACTGTGATAAGAATGTTCCGGGGCTTCTGATGGCTGCTGCCCGGATCAATGTTCCTACCGTATTTGTCAGCGGCGGACCGATGCTTGCCGGCCATGTCAAGGGACGCAAGAGAAGCCTTTCCAGTATGTTTGAGGCAGTAGGCTCCTACGCGGCAGGCACCATGAGCGCAGAAGAGGTGGAGGAATACGAAAATAAGGTTTGTCCGACCTGCGGTTCCTGCTCCGGTATGTATACGGCCAACAGCATGAACTGCCTTACCGAGGTGCTGGGCATGGGCCTTCAGGGCAACGGAACGATTCCGGCTGTATATTCGGAGCGCCTGAAGCTGGCAAAGCATGCAGGAATGAAGGTTATGGAGCTGCTGGAAAAGAATATCCGCCCCAGAGACATTATGACGAAGGAGGCATTTATCAATGCGGTTACTGTGGACATGGCGCTTGGCTGTTCCACCAACAGCATGCTTCATCTCCCTGCGATCGCGCATGAGGTAGGCTTTGACCTGAACGTGGATATCGCAAATGAGATCAGTGAGCATACACCGAACCTCTGTCATCTTGCACCGGCAGGTCCTACCTATATGGAGGATCTGAATGAAGCCGGAGGCGTATATGCAGTGATGAATGAGCTGACCAAGCTGAATCTTCTGAACCTGGATGTGATGACCGTAACAGGAAAGACCGTGGGAGAGAATATTAAGAACTGTATCAATAAGAATCCGGAAGTGATCCGTACCGTGGATCATCCGTATTCGAAAACCGGCGGACTTGCTGTTCTCCGGGGAAATCTGGCACCGGAATGTTCTGTGGTGAAGCGTTCTGCTGTTGTTCCGGAGATGCTTGTACATGAGGGTCCCGCACGGGTATTTGACTGTGAGGAGGATGCGATCGCTGCCATCAAGGGCGGAAAGATCGTTCCCGGCGATGTGGTTGTGATCCGGTATGAGGGACCGAAGGGCGGCCCGGGTATGCGGGAAATGCTGAATCCGACGTCGGCCATTGCCGGAATGGGACTTGGCTCCTCTGTGGCTCTGATCACAGACGGACGATTCTCCGGAGCATCCAGAGGAGCATCCATCGGACATGTTTCTCCGGAAGCGGCTGTGGGAGGTCCTATTGCTCTCGTGGAAGAGGGAGATATCATCAAAATCAATATTCCTGAATATAAATTAGAGATCGCAGTGTCCGATGAGGAGCTTAAGAGACGCCGCGAGGCATGGCAGCCCCGCACTCCCAGGGTAACTACCGGGTATCTGGCAAGATATGCATCTTTAGTTACATCCTCAGCCCGCGGAGCGGTTCTGAAGGTGCCGGAGGAATAAAAGATACGGGAACATAAAAGGTACCGGAGAAATCCATGTACCGAAGATACACAAAAAGGGGAGTTATAACAATGCAGTTAAATGGATCAGAGGTAATCTTAGAGTGTCTGAAAGAACAGGGAGTGGATACGATTTTCGGATATCCAGGAGGTACGATACTCAATGTTTATGATGCAATTTACAAATACAAAGATCAGTTCCGTCATATCCTGACGTCTCATGAGCAGGGAGCTGCTCATGCTGCGGACGGATATGCCCGTGCGACCGGGAAGGTCGGTGTATGTATGGCTACTTCCGGGCCCGGGGCAACAAACCTGGTAACCGGAATCGCCACCGCCTATATGGATTCCATTCCGATCGTGGCAATTACCGCCAATGTGGGAGTTGCCTCCCTTGGAAAGGACAGCTTCCAGGAAGTGGATATCGCCGGAATCACCATGCCGGTGACAAAGCATAATTTCATTGTCAAGGATGTGAAGGTACTGGCGAAGACGATCCGCCGTGCGTTTAAGATCGCCCAGTCCGGACGTCCGGGACCGGTGCTCGTGGACGTGACTAAGGATGTTACGGCAGCAATGGTGGAATTTGAACCGGAAAAACCCGAGCCGATCGTAAGAGATACCCAGCATATTCAGGAGGAGGATCTTAAAAAGGCGGCAGCCATGATCAATGCGGCGAAAAAGCCGTTTATTCTCGTGGGAGGCGGAGCGATTCTTTCCGGAGCTTCCGAAGAGGTACGCCGGTTCGCAAAGAAGCTTCAGGCTCCGGTGGCGGATACGCTGATGGGAAAGGGAGCATTCCCGGGAACCGATGATTTGTATACAGGCATGCTGGGCATGCACGGGACCAAGACATCCAATTTCGGTGTTTCCAAGAGTGATCTTCTGGTGGTTCTTGGCGCAAGGTTCAGTGACCGTGTCATCGGTGATGCAAAGACCTTCGCGAAAAATGCCAGGATCGTACAGCTGGATATCGATGCGGCGGAGGTAAATAAGAATATTGAGGTGGATGCCTGTGTGACCGGAGATCTGAAGGAAAGTCTGAATCGTCTGGAAGCACTTCTGGATCCTCCGGATCATACGGAATGGCTCTCATACATCCGGGAGCTGAAGGAGAAATATCCTCTGAGATATGATATGGCAGAGCTGACAGGCCCTGCGGTGATTGAAGCGGTTTACCGCGCAACAGGAGGAGAAGCTATTATCACAACCGATGTGGGACAGCATCAGATGTGGGCTGCGCAGTACTATAAATATACCGAGCCCAGGACCTTCTTAAGCTCCGGCGGTCTGGGAACCATGGGCTATGGTCTGGGAGCGGCTATCGGAGCAAAATGCGGCCGC
>JALERW010000148.1 GCA_022763925.1 Lachnospiraceae bacterium | reverse complement strand
GCTGGCCACCAGCTTGATCAGGGAGCCGCCGAAGAAATTTCCGAAGCCCACGCCGAAGGTGGTCATGGCAAGGCCGGTCACGTTCTGATTCGCCCTTAAGGTTACCGTCAGGAAGCAGTACAGAAGCCCCATCAGAAGAGAGCCCAGAAGGCAGCAGAACATGGGAACAAGGATCGCCAGCGCCCCGTTCATGGCCGACGGGTCGGACACGGAGTGCTCATAGAAAAAGGAGCCGATGACGCCGCTGATGGCGCCCACATACATGACGCCCGGGAGTCCCAGATTCAGGTTGCCGGATTTCTCAGTGATAATCTCTCCGGTGCTTCCGAACAGAAGGGGAATTCCCTGCACGATGGCTCTCGGAATAAATGCAAGTAAAAAGCTCCACATGATTACTGTCCCTCCTTTTCCGTCTTTTTCCGGAACTGGATCCGATAGGAAATAAAGAATTCACAGCCGATGATGAAAAACAGGATAATACCGGTCAGGATGTCGGAATACGAATGATTCAGGCCGAAGGCCGTGGAAATCTCGCTGGCTCCCCGGTCCATGAAAACGATCAGTGCGCTGGAGGCCACCATGATCAGCGGATCGAATTTGGACATCCAGGATACGAGCACCGCCGTAAAGCCCTGTCCTCCGGCAATTGTGGTCGTTATGGTGTGGTTGATGCCGCCCACCAGCAGAAGTCCCACCAGACCGCAGATGGCGCCGGAAAGCACCATGGTACGGATGATGACCTTCGACACCTTGATTCCCACGTATTTTGCCGTGTTCTCACTCTCACCCACGACGGAAATCTCATATCCGTGCTTGCTGTATTTCAGGTAAATATACATAAATACCGTGACGATCACCGCCACCAGAATGCTCAGAAGGTATTTGGAGCCGAAGGCCTGGGGAAGCCAGCCCACGTTGGAATTCTGATTGATAATGCCGATCTTTCCGGAGCCCTTGGGCACCTCCCATAAGATGGTGAAGAAGGCCACCAGCTGTGTGGCAATATAGTTCATCATCAGGGTGCACAGGGTTTCGTTGGTATTCCACTTCGCCTTGAAGCATGCGGGGATCACCGCCCAGACAATGCCTGCCACAAGGCTGGAGATCACCATGCAGAGCATCACCGCTGCGTTGGGAAGGCTCTTTTCCAGACAGATCATGCAGGTTGCCGCAGCCAGACCGCCCATCAGCACCTGTCCCTCTCCGCCGATGTTCCAGAACTTCATTTTAAAGGCAGGCGTCAGCGCCAGCGCAATCAGCAGAAGGATCGCCGTATTCTGAAGGGTGATCCAGGTCTTTCTCGCCGTGCCGAAGGCACCGATAAATATGGATTCATATACCTTGACGGGATTGATTCCTGTGGTGATCGTCGTCACAACCGCGCAGAGGATCAGCGCCAGGACAATGGCCGCGGCACGGATGCCAACGGACTGATACCACGGAAGCGCATCCCTTTTTACGATATGAAAAAGCGGTTCTTTCGTTTTCTCATTCATGGCTCTTGCTTCCTCCTACTCTGGTCATCATCATTCCGACCTGATTTTTATCTGCCGTTCTCGCATCCAGCATTCCGCTGACCTGTCCGCCGCAGAGTACCATGATCCGGTCGGACAGCTTCAGCAGCACGTCCAGATCCTCTCCGACGAAAATAACGGCCACACCCTTTTTCTTCTGCTCATTGAGAAGGTCATAGATCGTATAGGAGGAATTGATATCCAGTCCCCGGACCGCATAGGCGGTGAGAAGCACCGTAGGGGCAGAAGCGATCTCACGGCCCACCAGCACCTTCTGTACATTTCCTCCGGAAAGCCTCCGGACGGGTGTTCCAAGCCCCGGCGTCGATACCTCCAGATTCTCCACCACTTCCTCCGCCAGCTGTTTGGACGGCCTGCGGTTGGTAAACGGACTGTGGCCCCGGCGGAAGGAACGCAGCATCATATTATCGGTAAGGTCCATATTTCCCACAAGGCCCATGCCGAGACGGTCCTCCGGAACGAAGGAAAGGGAAACTCCCTTTTCCGCGATTTTCAGAGGATCCATGCCGATCAGCAGCTCCTTTGTTCCGTCATCCTCCACATAGCTGATCGTACCGGATTCGGCTGTCTGAAGTCCGGCAATGGCCTCCAGAAGCTCCTTCTGTCCGCAGCCGGAAATACCGGCGATTCCCAGGATCTCTCCGCTGTTGGCGGTAAAGGAGACATCCTGAAGCTTCAGGATCCCCTCTTCACTGCGAACGGTCAGTCCCTGTACCTCGATACGGGGCTTCGGATTCACCGGATCCGGCCGTTCAATATTTAAGGTGACCTCATGCCCTACCATCAGGTTTGTCATTTCCGCCGCATTCGTGTCCTTTGTCGCCATGCTGCAGATGTATTCTCCGTTCCGAAGCACGGCCACCCGGTCGGACAGGGACTCCACCTCATGCATCTTATGGGTAATGATGACAATGGCCTTGCCGTCGTCTCTCATTTTCCGAAGCACCCGGAACAGCTTCTCGGTTTCCTGCGGTGTGAGTACCGCGGTGGGCTCATCCAGGATCAGAATATCCGCGCCCCGGTACAGCACCTTCACGATCTCCACCGTCTGCTTCTGGGAAACAGACATATCGTAGATCTTCTGTGCCGGATCCACCTCGAATCCGTATTTGCTGCAGATCTCATGGATCCTGCGGGAGGCTTCCTTTATATTCAGCCTGCCCGGCAGGCCGAGAATAATATTCTCCGCTGCAGACAGCACATCGATCAGCTTAAAGTGCTGATGCACCATACCGATCCCCAGGTTCAGGGCATCCTTCGGTGATTTGATGACCTCTTCCTTTCCATTGATAAAAATCTGTCCCTCGTCCGGAAAATAAATGCCGGAAAGCATATTCATCAGCGTTGTCTTTCCGCTTCCGTTCTCCCCCAGCAGCGCCAGGATCTCTCCCTTATAAATGTCCAGATCCACATGTTTGTTGGCAACTACAGAGCCGAAGGTCTTCGTAACATTTCTCATTGATACTGCGGCTGTTTTCGTCTCCATTGTCTTACTGTCTGTCCCCTTTCGAGTTATTGGCTGATCCGCCCTTTTTCTATCCTGCCGAAGCATTCCCCTCCTCGGCCTTATAGAAAAAGAGCGGCGCGGCGAACATCGCTGCGCCACCCTTTGCAGTTGCAAGGTTTTCTATATTAGAACGCGGTATCCAGCAGGCTGATTCCGTCGATCTGTACGTTGAAGTACGGAGCGGAACGGAAGCCCTCGCCGGACTCATGGAAGTATCCGTCAACTACTACCTCGTGGTCCGGAGCGTAATCTGCATCGGTATCCACATCTGCCTCATAGCTCTCCAGCGGAGCGCCCTCTACCGTAAAGGTAGAAATATCAAAAACATGTAAGGTTCCTGCAATCAGCTCAGCCTTGGCTGCATCGATTGCTTCCTGAGTTCCCTCTGCCACAGAGGATCCAAGAGCTGTCAGCTCCACTGCGCCGTCCTCCAGAGAACCGCACCAGTCGGTATCAATGGCAGTTCCGTCTGCTACGCAGCCCAGTGCATACTCAAAATACGGAGCCCAGTTGATTCTGGAGGATACAAGGAAGGTATTCGGGCATGCGCTCTCGGTGCTTCCGTTGTAGGAAACATTCGGTACGCCTGCGGTCTCACATGCGGTAGGAGCTCCCATGGAGTCTGCATGCTGGCTGATCAGTACACATCCGTCCTCGATCAGCTTGTTTGCCCCTTCCTTCTCTGCGGTCTCATCATACCAGGAACCGGTAAAGGTTACTTCCATGGTAACGCTCGGGCATACGGAACGTGCGCCAAGGAAGAAGGAGGTGTAACCGGAAATAACCTCTGCATAGGTGTAAGCTCCGACATAACCCATCTTTGCCTGATCCTCGGTGATGTCGCCGGCCTCGATCATCTCATTTAACTTCATGCCTGCTGCAATTCCTGCAAGATAACGTCCGTCATAGATGGCAGCGAAAGCATTGTGGAAGTTGTCCAGGTTCTCTGTGTGTGCCTTGGTTCCGGTTGCATGGCTGAACTGTACATCCGGATACTCCTTTGCGGCCTCGATCATGTAGTCCTCATGTCCGAAGCTGTCTGCAAAAATAAAATCACAGCCCGCATCTGCAAGCTCACAAGCTGCCTCATAGCACTCCTGGCCTTCCGGAATGTTGGTCTTCAGTACGTACTCAACACCCAGCTTCTCACATGCTTCCTTTGCTGCGTTCAGGAAGTTCAGGTCGTACGTGGAATTCTCATCATGCAGGAAAATAAAGCCTGCCTTGAGTCCGCTTGCGTCACTCTTGGCGCTCTCTTCTCCCTCTTCGGTCTCTGCTGCTTCCTCTGTCTTAGCGTCCCCTGCGCTTTCAGAATCAGAAGAGCCGCATCCAGCTAATGCACTTACGGTTAAAGCCATTGCTGTAAGTAAGGATAACACCTTTCTTTTCATAATTCTTTTCCTCCTCTTTTCGCCCCCTGCGGGCTCTGCGTGAGTTTTCTGTTGATTCGGAAATATATGGTTTTTCATACATTCCCTTTACCACATCTTAACAATAGTCAGTATAAACATCCGAAGCTTCCCTTGTCAAGAACCGGCGGGAAATTTGTAGGATTTTAGCGGAAAATCGGCGAATTGGGGAAAAAAGGCGGCAGGCAGAAGGCTTTTCTCCCTCTGTCTGCCGCCGCAGTTCGCACACGGTATCTTTATTCCTCTGTCGCTTCAATATACTTATCATTATTATAGAAGGTAATGGATACCAGCTCCTGATCCGGCCTGTCCAGTCCCGGCTCCGTCTGTTCCGGCTGTCCGAGCTTGAACACACAGACCGTGTCATCATATTTGCTGGTCCATTTCATGATCTCCTCATAGATCTTATCCGATTCCTCCGCCATGTCTGCCCGATCAAAGGTCTTGACCTTTCCGGTCTTTCTTCCCACCTTGGTAAACTCCTTATAAGGCTGATACTGATCCTCAAAGCCTCCGAACAGAACGGTCCCGCAGGCAATGATACTTACCCAGTCACTGGATGTGATCACGGCACAGTCCTTCTCCTCTTCCCGAAGCGAGGACATAAAGGTGAACTGAAGGTACCGGCCGTCTTCGTCTCCCTTGCTGTCCACAACGGCAATTTTCTTTCCCTCGGCATCATATAAGGTATAAACAGTCTCATGTTCTTCAGCTGCAGCCTCTTCCTCTACCGTCCATTCAAGCTTCTGCGCCTTCAGCTGCTCTTCGATCACAGCCGCGTCCAGCGGATATTCAGGTACCTCCATCGTTTCCCCGCTGCATCCGCACAGCATACCTGCGGATACTGCAAGAAGCATCAGGACAGAAATAATTTTCTTCATCATCTGGTTCTCCTCTTTTCTTACTTGCGCCCTTTCAAAGGAACATCCTGTCAAGTATTATACTACGTTACGGATACATACACAATCATAGCAGGGTATTAAAATTTTATAAATCACAGCTTCACGCGAAAGCAGCCATGCCG
>JALERW010000091.1 GCA_022763925.1 Lachnospiraceae bacterium | reverse complement strand
CCGTTACCGCTCCGTTTTCTTTTGCAGACCCTACTGCCTCCAGAATCATCTTCGTCTGCCCTGAATGAGAAATGCCTATGACCACATCTCTGCTGCCCAGATGACCCGCACTGATCTTCTGAAAAAAAAGATCATGATAGGTCCGGCAGGGCAGTCCAAGATGCAGGAGCTTTCCCGTCAGATCCGCAGCGTTTCAGAAACCGTATCACCGTAGGCTGTCCGCAGCGGGCACCTGCTGCGCATTCACGAAGCGTCATGCCGCCGATCTGCATTTTCTGTTCCACAATATAATCTGCAGCTCTCTTTTCCGCAGGGTTGCAGCCTGCACAGGCAATACGGCAGCGCAGAATCCAGGATTTCTCTTCCATATTTGTGCCTTTCTCACTTCTCTGTCGGAGCAATGCTCTAAAAAACAGAGTCTGTCCGGATATTCCTCTTTTTACAAAAAATTCCCTTTACACAAAATTTACAGTTTCCGGGAGCCTCCTGTCAGCATCTCCGGCATTCAGCGGCCGAATTCCTCCACAAACTGCTTTGCAATGCCGGACACATATCGATCCTTCCGGCGTGCCACTGCCATCTGCGTATACAGCTTTTCATTTCGGATCACTTTCTTCTGTACGTCCAAAGCCCAGCTTCTCAGAACCGCCGAGCGGGGCAGAATTCCAACCCCCAATCCCGCATCTGCCCAGATCGCCGTCGTCCGCGCATCCTCATTTTTGCAGAAAATATCCGGTTCCATCCCCTTCTCATGAAATGCGCCTGTGATGATAGTTTCCCATCTCCGGTAAATGATCAGCGGTTTCCCGGCCAGCTGCTCCACTGTGATCTCATCTCCGGGCACATCCGCAAAAAAATGCCCGGATCCGACGGCGATCATCGGCTCCCTTTCCAGGAACCGGCATTCCAGCCCCTCCATGGGAAAGGGCGTCCGCACAAGCGTCGTCTCGATCCTTCCCTGCTTCAGCTGCTCCAGCAGTTCATAAGTATTTCCCTCACTGATTTCAAAAATGATTCTGGGATATTTTTCCGCAAATTCCTTCATCCATCCGCATACGGTTCCGGTAGCAGCAGAGGAGATCATTCCCAGCCGCAGGGTCCCGGAAAGACCATTTCCGAAATCCTTCAGCTCCTGCACTGCCGCCTCTGACAACTCCAGGATCGCATGCGCCCGGTTGTAAAGAAGCTTTCCTGCATCCGTCAGCTGAATATTCCGGCTTCCCCGATCAAACAGTATCACCCCCAGTTCTTCCTCCAGAAGCTTCATCTGGGTGCTTAAAGGAGGCTGGGACATATGAAGCCGCTTAGCTGCCCCGGTAATGCTGCCCTCATCTACAATGGCAGTGAAATATTGCAGTTTCCGGATATCCATAGCAGCCTCCGCTTTAGAGTACCAAAGACGGTGCGGAATATACCCGGGCACCCAGCTCGCTGTCCAGCATATAAAGGCTCTTCGGATCGTCCCCGAACAGCTCGAATTTCTTCACCAGGCCTTCTGCATTGGTCTCTTCCTCTCCCTGTTCTTTCACAAACCAGTCCAGGAACTGCATGGTGCGGAAATCCTTTACAGAATAAGCGGCATCATAAATTGTATGGATCAGGCTGGTCACGTACTGTTCATGCTTCAGCCCCTCTGCGAGAACCGCCTTCGCACTTGTAAGGGCAACCCCCGGCTTGTCAATAGCCTCAAGTTCTACTCTCTCTCCATTATTCTGCAGATACTGGATAAAGAGCAGCGCATGATCCCGTTCCTCCTGTGCCTGGATCTTATACCAGTTTCCAAAACCGTCCAATCCCTGATCATAATAGTAATTGGAAAAATCCAGGTACAGATATGCGGAATAAAATTCCTTATTTACCTGCTGATTCAGTAACTCCACTACCTTTTTGTCTAACATATAGCATCCTTCTTTCTTTAAATTATATTTTTCTGTATTATATCAAATCCTCAAGCTGTACTACAACGGTTTTATTTTTCAAAAGGGAGGAGCCATTGAAAGACTCCTCCCTGTACGTAATTTCAGAAACCGTTCGGTTTCTTATTTATTTGGTTAAATATGCATCGATGGCTGCGGCAGCCTTTTTGCCAGCACCCATAGCAAGGATAACGGTCTCCGGTCCGGTTACCGCATCTCCACCGGCGAACACACCTGCGCGGCTTGTTGCTGCGGTAGCTTCATCCGTAATGATTCCGCCCTTGGCTGTGGTCTCAAGATCCTTTACATTTCCTGCAACCGAAGGATCGAACTTGGTTCCGATTGCCATGATCACATAGTCCACATCAAGAACGAAGTTGGAGCCTTTTACTTCCACCGGACGTCTTCTTCCGGATTCATCCGGCTCACCCAGTTCCATCTTAATGCACTCCATGCCTGCAACCTTTCCGTCCGCTCCGGCCTTCACCGCTACCGGATTGGTCAGGAACAGGAATTCAATTCCCTCATCCTTGGCTTCTTTGATTTCTCCGGCATGAGCAGGCATCTCCTGCTCGGTTCTTCGGTATACGATATATACCTTATCCGCTCCGGTACGGATCGCACTTCTGGCTGCATCCATGGCAACATTGCCGCCGCCTACGATAGCGATCTTCTTTGCCTTCGGAAGCGGATTGCTGCTTGCTGCATCATAAGCCTTATCCAGGTTGATGCGCACCAGATAATCGCTGGC
>JALERW010000048.1 GCA_022763925.1 Lachnospiraceae bacterium | reverse complement strand
ACCTTTAGCTCAGTTGGTTAGAGCAACCGGCTCATAACCGGTCGGTCCTGGGTTCGAGTCCCCGAAGGTCCACTATAGCTGTTAAATTGGCAGTATAATTATATAAATCATATATGGCCCAGTGGCTCAGTTGGTTAGAGCGTCGCCCTGTCACGGCGAAGGTCGTCGGTTCGAGTCCGATCTGGGTCGTTTTAATGAAAAACTTCATTAAAATGATGTAATTTGGGATCTTAGCTCAGCTGGGAGAGCATCTGCCTTACAAGCAGAGGGTCACAGGTTCGAGCCCTGTAGGTCCCATTTACACGCCGGCGTGGCGGAACTGGCAGACGCACAGGACTTAAAATCCTGCGGGACTTACCTCCCGTACCGGTTCGATTCCGGTCGCCGGCAGTAAGAACAAATAGCGAGAATGTTGGAAATCAACATCCTCGTTATTTTTTTTTGAAATAGTGTAACGAACCGGAAAAAGAAAGCATTAACGGTATAGAGGGGGTGAAGAAATGCAGTCAATGGATGAGATCTATCAGGAGTATGCCAGAATGGTTTATAAATACCTTCTGTCCAGAACTCACAGGGAAGATCTGGCAGAAGAGCTTACACAGGAAACTTTCTATCAGGCATTAAGAAGTATCGACCGATTTGATGAAAGCTGCAGGATTTCCACCTGGCTTTGTGCTATTGCAAAAAATCAGCATAGAATGTATTGCAGAAAGCATCCTTTGTCGGAAGAAAATCTGAAAGAGGAGGATGTGGTGCTGGAATCTGCAGAGCAGGAAGCCATTGCATCCATACAGCATATGGATCTGCTGAAAAAGCTGCATTTATGTCCGGAACCCTTTCGGGAAATTCTGTATCTGAGAATATTCGGGAACCTGTCGTTTAAGGAAATCGGGGAAATCATGGGAAAAACAGAAAACTGGGCCCGGGTTACTTTTTACAGAGGGAAAGAAAAGCTTAGGAAAGGATTGATGGATGATGAAGAATAAAATGCCCTGTGAATTGATTCGGGATCTGCTTCCGTCTTATATTGATCATCTTACCAGTGAGGTTACGAATTTATATATAGAGGAGCATTTGGCTGAATGTGAGGAATGCTGCCGGATATTAGGCGTAATGCGTGAGCCGTACAGGGAACCGGAGGAAAAGGAAAAGCAGGAAATCGATTTTCTGAAGAAGATAAAAAAGAGAACGAAAATTACTGTTTTGAGGAGTATGCTTGCTGTCATGGCTGTTTGTGGAATCATCTGGTTTGCGAAGGTGTTCATTTTCGGGACCTGTGCATACAGTGAATACATGGACTGCAGTGTTCGGGTGGATGGAAATCAGCTGACGGTATCAGGATCTGCAGGCGATAATGATCTGGAGATCGCCGGAGTAAGGTATTCTGAAGAGGATGGTGTGATCACCATTTCTTTCCGGTGTGTACAAAAAGGTCCCTTTTACAGTGGAAGCATCACAGAGACCTATTCTGCCGAAAAGGAAATTACAGAGGTGAGAGTGGATAACAGAATTGTATGGTATCGTGGGAAAGTGATTTCTTCCGTTACATCCAATGTTTATCACACGAAGCATCTGTATATTGGGAATATGCCGGAAAATATCCGTACAGCGAATGCTTTGCATATAGAAAAGGTTCTCGGAGATTTTACGAATGAACTTCAGACCGGGAAAGAACCTTATGAATGGAAGCTGATTTTGCAGGAACCATTTACATCCCAAGAGATTTTGACCGCAAAAGAAGCCATGAGATCCTATGCTTATGTGATGCTGGCTGTGATTGATAATCTGGGGAAGGTGTCTTATGAATATACTGCAGACCAGGAAGAATATACGATGTCGATTACTTCTGAAGAGGCATCTGAATTTGCGGGGGAAAATATCAAAGCTGCAGGGGCGGATGCGGCTTCTCTGGAAAGACTTTTGGAGAAGGCGGGACTTGTAGGGGTAAGGTGTGCGAAGCCTGCTGATATGTAAAGAAAAAGCGATTCCCGTTTTGTGTCCTGTCCTTCCGGGAGCTTCTGTGTTAAGATTTTTGTATAATTTCAAAAAATAAGCAACAATACAACCCGATAAGGAAGGAGATTTCCATAATGGACCAGAAGCGTGTTGGAAAATTCATTGCCGATCTGAGAAGAGAGAAAAATCTGACGCAGGAACAGCTTGCTGAAATTCTTGGTGTCAACAACCGGAGTGTTTCCAGATGGGAGAATGGTCACTGCATGCCGGACCTGTCTTTGTTGGAAATAATTGCTGAAGAACTGAGTGTCAGTATCTTGGAACTACTGGAAGGGAGACGGATGAAGGAGGAGTCAGCCACCGATGTGACTGACAGTATGAACCTGATTCTTGAGTGGGCAAATAGGGAGAAAAAGATAAAGGCCAAAAGGGTGGCATGCTGTTTTGGGGCTGGGCTGCTTTGTTTTCTACTGGTTTGCCTGCAGAACAGATTTTTGCTGCTGTCATATACTTTAGGAGAGGCTGGAGGGTGCTTTACAGCTAAGGCGCTCTTTGCGCTGGGAATGATTTTTGAAATGGCCGGTTTTTATACTAACGGGCATGATAAAATGCTTACCCAGAAGGAAATGGAAGTATTGTTGATCAGAAAAGGGAGGGCGATGATGAAAACAGCGAATGAGATGATGCAGTTTGCAGGAAAATATCAGAAAGCAAATCCGAAACAGTATAAAACGGTCTTCATGGAAGTTGAGAAGAGTCTGGAAAAAGAAGAACATGTCCTGTTTGCTGCGCTGGGAGATTCTTATACCAGAAATGAATTGCCTATGATGTGGCATGTGGTTCTGGCAGTAACTGAGAAACGCCTTATTATTGGAGGGGACCGGATGAAGGGAATGATTATGGTAAGCTATATGAATGAGAGTGTTCCCCTTTGTGATATCATTTCTGTCAGCAGTGTAACTGCAATAATGGGCGCTGCACTGATTTTGAAAACGGAAAAGGATGAATTGAAAATTGAAGAAAAAAATGTGAAGATCGCATCTGATATTGCCAAAGAAATAAAAAAATTGATGTGCAGAGAATGAAAAAAAAGCTTGACAGCTGGGATAAAGCATTGTATAATAACCATTGTTGTTAAGGCAACAGACTCGTATGAAAGTACGAAGTGTGCGTTTAGCTCAGCTGGATAGAGCGTTTGGCTACGGACCAAAAGGTCGGGGGTTCGAATCCTCTAACGCACGTTGTTTGAAGTGGTCGAAATTCTTTGAGAAATCAGAGAGTTCCGGCTTTTTTCACGTATAGATTTATCAGTGGCAGAAATGGAAAATCAGAACAGAATTATGAAAGGAGAACATGCATGAACAGACAGGAATTTGTCGCTGCGCTGGAGCGTACGCTCAGAGGAGCGGGGGCTTCGGAAGCACTTATCCTGGATAATATAAATTATTACAGCAGCTATTTTCAGGATGAAATGCGAAAGGGCAGATCTGAGGAGGAGGTCGCGAAGGAACTGGGAGATCCCAGACTCATTGCAAAAACGATTATCGGTGTCCTGGAGGAGGATGGGTATTCGGAAGAATCAGGAGCCTATGAAGAGGATTCGATGAAGCGGCAGCGGGAGAGTGCTGAAGATAATCGACAGGATGATCGTGGCTTTCGGGCAGAATTTGGAGAAAACGGCTGGGATATTCGGATCGGAAGGTTTAAAATCAATTCCTGGTATGGTTATCTGCTGATAGCAGTCATTGTGTTTTCGGTAATTTCGCTTCTTCTGGCAATTATCGGAGGAATTTTTTCCCTGATTGCCCCGATACTGATTCCGGTTCTGGTTATTTTTCTGGTGATTCGTCTATTTTCCGGGAGAAAATAAAAATGGGAAAAACTTCCATATGAAAATCCGGGTATAAAACAAGAAAGAATTGACATAATAACTCCTGTAACAAGATTATAGGAGGTAAATGAAATGTCCAAGAACAACTATTCCAATAACTCTAACAACACAAGCAACATGAACAGCAGTACCAATGCAGCCGGCAACAAGAACTCTTATGGAAGCAGCAATGCATCCGAGAATGAGAGCAACAAGAACAAGACCGGAAACAAATCCGGCGGACAGAGCAGCACCGGCTCCAATTACGAGAGCTCTTCCAGCAATAATTACTAGGTAAAGCCCTTATACGGACGATACACAGAGATCTAGCGACAGGAAAAGAATGCAGAGGAAGTTTCCTTTGCATTCTTTTTTATGGGAATATTTGATGGGGCACGGGCAGAAATTCGGTGAATATACTATTAATAAGAAAGAAGAGACAGGAGAACTGAGGTGTCAGGATGAATTTTGAGACGATTCCGGCAAAAAGCATGGATGAGTATGTTGGCAGAGACGACTGCATGATTATAGATTTACGGGAACCGGAGGAGTACAGAAAAAGCCATATCAGAGGTGCAGTAAACATTCCTTATGAGGAAATGGAGCGGAGTGTTCCGGTAAAAAGAAATCTTATCTATATTCTCTACTGCGAAAGAGGAGCCTCCAGTCTGATGGCCGCAAAGCATCTGGCAAGGCAGGGCTATCAGGTGAAAACGGCAGTGGGCGGAATCCTTGCATACCGTGGGCGTTATCTGGAAAGACAGGAAATCACGGAGAATTAGAGATTGACACAATCTGTATGAGGGAATTAATATTATAGTAATACGGAAAAATAAACGAAAGATGCGGAGAAGAGAATGAATCGGATTGAATTAACAGCCCCCTGCCATTTCGGGCTGGAAGCGGTTTTAAAAAAAGAAATAACAGAGCTTGGCTATGAAATCAGTCAGGTGGAGGACGGAAGGGTTTCCTTTTATGGGGACGCTTCCGCCGTCTGCCGTGCAAATATGTTCCTTCGCACAGCCCAGAGAGTGCTGTGGAAGGTTGCTGAATTTGAGGCAGTTTCCTTTGACGAGCTGTTTGAGAAAACAAAGGCATTGCCCTGGGAGGAATATATTCCAAGGGATGGGAGGTTCTGGGTTGCAAAGGCGAATTCGGTGAAAAGTGCACTGTTCAGTCCTTCAGATATCCAGTCGATCATAAAAAAGGCAATTGTGGAGAGGATGAAACAGACCTATCAGGTAAGCTGGTTTGAGGAGAGCGGTGCGGAGTATCCGCTTCGGGTGTTTTTGATGAAGGATCGTGTGACCATTGCTCTTGACACGACCGGAGATTCTCTGCACAAAAGAGGATACCGGCAGCTGACCAGCAAGGCGCCGATCACGGAGACACTGGCGGCAGCGCTGATTTTACTGACCCCCTGGCAT
The DNA here is from genome assembly GCA_022763925.1 of Lachnospiraceae bacterium. Classification (GTDB taxonomy): domain Bacteria; phylum Bacillota; class Clostridia; order Lachnospirales; family Lachnospiraceae; genus JAGTTR01. The sequence continues at coordinate 2,062 of JALERW010000048.1, read as the reverse complement.
CCGGATCGGATTCTGGTGGACCCTTTTTGCGGAAGCGGAACATTTCCGATAGAAGCAGCCATGATCGCTGCAAATATGGCTCCCGGCATGAACCGGTCCTTCCTTGCAGAACAGTGGGGAAATCTTCTGAAAAGAAAGTACTGGTATGATGCTTCCGATGAAGCCAATGATCTGCTTCTGGAGCACGTGGAAACGGATATACAGGGATATGATATTGACGGGGCAGTCATTCGGGCGGCCAGAGAGAATGCAAGAGAGGCCGGCGTAGATCATCTGATTCATTTTCAGCAGAGAGCGGTAAAGGATCTGAGCCATCCGAAGAAATATGGATTTATCATAACGAATCCTCCCTATGGGGAACGTCTGGAGGACAAAAAGGACCTTCCGAAACTGTACCGGGAAATCGGAGAGGCTTACAGCCGCCTGGATTCCTGGTCTATGTATATGATCACTGCGTATGAGGATGCACAGAAATACATCGGCAGAAAAGCGGACAGGAACCGGAAAATATATAATGGAATGATGAAGACCTATTTTTACCAGTTTATGGGACCAAAGCCGCCCCGGAGGAAGACCAGCGCGGAAAATAGAGATTGCAAACAGGAAAAAATGTGATATAATCTGGCAATATAGAGAAAACAGGAAAAAATGTACAGTGGAGAGGAAAAGCATATGATTGACCGAATTATTTTTGCCACGGGAAACGAAGGAAAGATGAAAGAAGTACGCATGCTGCTCGCGGATCTCGGTCTGCCGGTGCTGTCACTGAAGGATGCAGGGATTCATGCGGATATTGTGGAGAACGGCTCAACCTTTGCGGAGAATGCGGTCATCAAGGCAACAGAGATCCGAAAGATTACGAATGCACTGGTGCTGGCGGATGATTCCGGTCTGGTGATTGATTATCTCGGCGGGGAACCGGGAATTTATTCGGCGAGATATATGGGAGAAGATACTCCTTATAAAATTAAGAACCAAAATCTGATCGAACGGCTGTCCGGAGTCCCTGACGAGAAACGGACGGCGCGGTTTGTCTGTGCGATTGCGGCAGCTTTCCCGGACGGGGAGGTAATTACTACGGAGGGAACGGTTGAAGGCCGCATCGGATATGAGGAAAGGGGAAGCAACGGCTTTGGTTATGATCCGATTTTTTATCTCCCTGAATACAAAATGAGTACGGCAGAGCTTTCTCCGGAACTGAAAAATGAAATCAGCCACAGAGGCAGGGCACTTCGTCTGATGAAGGAAGAATTGAGCAGAAGAATCCGCTAGGAGATGAGATACCCATGAAAATTCTTATTGTTAGTGATACCCATAAGAAGGTCAGGAATCTGGATATTGCACTGGACCGGGTGGGGCACATAGACATGCTGATTCATCTCGGAGATCTGGAGGGCAGTGAGGAATATATTGCGGGAGCAGCCGGGTGTCCGGTACATATGGTCGCGGGAAACAATGATTTTTTTACAAGCCTGCCGAAGGAAAAAGAGATTATGATCGGCAACTATAAGGTTTTTATGACGCACGGTCATTATTATTATGTGTCAATGGGGACAGAAATGCTGAAAAAGGAGGCCAGGGCCAGAGGGGCTCAGATCGCCTTATTTGGTCATACCCATCGACCGGTCATTGACTGTAATGATGATGTGATTGCTGTGAATCCGGGAAGTATATCTTATCCGCGTCAGGATGGAAGAAGACCAAGTTTTGTGATGATGGAGCTTGACCGTTTTGGAGAAGCACATTTTACGGTCAATTATTTATAAAAAATTCGAAAAAAGTGTTGACAAGAAGAAGCTGTTTTTATATAATATGTTTTGCGTCAGGTCGATAGCGCTCGTAAAGCGGGGTGTGGCTCAGCTTGGCTAGAGCGCCTGGTTTGGGACCAGGAGGTCGCAGGTTCGAATCCTGTCACCCCGACTGTGACCGGATATGCGGGTGTAGTTCAATGGTAGAACACCAGCCTTCCAAGCTGGATACGTGGGTTCGATTCCCATCACCCGCTTTGCATATGGATATGCAGTTTAGAAATACGTGTTCGTAGCTCAGCTGGATAGAGCAA
>JALERW010000023.1 GCA_022763925.1 Lachnospiraceae bacterium | reverse complement strand
TTCTGCCTGTTTTTCTATCGGAAGAGACTCTCCGGTAAGGGCCGATTCCTCTGCCTTCAGGCTGCTTGTACGCACCAGCCGCAGATCTGCCGGAACCTGACATCCTGCCTCAAGTCTTACCAGATCTCCCTTTACCAGCTCTGAAGCCGGTATTTCCTGCTCTGTCCCATCCCGTATGACACAGGCCTTCGGGCTGGTCAGCTTTTTCAGCGCCTCCAGCGCTTTTTGCGCCTTTCCCTCCTGAAGCATTCCGACCACTGCATTCATTCCCACAACCGTCAGAATGATCAGTGCGTCCGCAGTTTCCCGCAAAAGAAAGGAAACAGCCGCGGCCGCCAGAAGTACGTAAATCAGCGGATCGCAGAGCTGTTCCAAAAAGGATTCCACAACCGTTTTCTTCCCCGGAGAGGCAAGCACATTTTCTCCGTCCCTGTTCAGACGGTAACTGGCCTCCTCTCCGGAAAGCCCCCGGTTCTTATCCGTATTCAATTCCCTACATGTCTCGGAAATACTTCTGTATTCGTACATCTGTCCACTTCCCTTCACGCATAATGCCAGAAATCAGCTGCACTGCAGCTTTTGTTCTGGTACAGCCTATGCGTGTCCGAAGGAAAATATGTTCCGATTATGCAATTACAACCTTCTTTGCTCCGCAGCTCTGTGCCAGCTGCCGAAGCGCTTCCATATATGCTTCCGAAGGACTCTCCTGTTTCCGAAGGGGACCCTTTACGCCAAAGGTACGAAAACGGATCAGCTTATACCGCACATCCGGGAACCGGGCCAGCAGCCGGCTTACCTGCTCCACCGTTTCTTCATTCGGAAGGTATCCGGGAACGATCACCGTGCGCACCTCATAAAGCTTTCCGATACTGCCCAGATATTCCAGATTGGAAAGAACCGTCCGGTTGCTCTGTCCGGTAAGACGGATATGGGTCCTCTCATCCCAGGCCTTCACATCCAGCATGGCCTTGTCCATCACCCGGGTCAGCTCCTTCATTTCACGAAAAGCTCTCTGACCGTTGGTATCCGCAAAGGTTGTTTTCCCAAGCTGCTTCACCCTGCCAAAAAGCTCCGTCACCAGGGGCTCCCAGATGGTACATTCTCCCCCGGATACCGTAATCCCCTGAATAAAGGGAAGCGCCGTATGCATCTCCTCCAGAATATCCCCGGCCGTCATATACCGGATCCTGGGCGAGCTGCTGTTCGTACATGCTTTGATACAGGCATCACAGCCGCAGCAGAGCTTCGGATCCCACAGAATGCTTCCTGTATGACTTTCTCCCCCGGCTCTTTTCAGCGCCTGAGAAGGACAGACCTCCAGACAGCTGCCGCAGCCGGTACACATCCGCATCGTCTCAGGATTGTGGCAGTATGCGCAGGAAAATCCACAGCTCTGAAAAAAAACAGCGAAGCGGCTTCCCGGTCCGTCCACCACACTGAACGGAATGATCTTATTTACCGGCACTGTCAATGCCTTCGGCTCTGTATCATGCATAATCAAAGCCCCTCACCTTACGCTGCATGATCTTCAGGCCATCCTTGGCTCCGCTTCCGTAGTTCGTCGTATTGTCCAGCACAGCCTTTCCCTTCCGGTATTCTTCTACCTCAGACAGCTTCACAAGATAGCCGGTTACCCGTATCACATCCGTATCCCTGGAATAGAACGAAAAATACCGCATATTCATGGAGAAGGCTCCCCTGATGACATCCAGCACAGCCCGGGGATTCTTCTTTGCCGTCACATCAAAGGGAAAGAGCTCTCCCACACCGGTCTCAAAATTCTTCTGCATCCGGGCGGTTACCGCCAGATGCCTGTAAAACTCCGGCTCTTCTCCCACCGGAACACGGACATTCGGAGTGGTTCCCTCATCCGTGGAGATCCCCACCTGGCCATGCATATAAATCTTACCGTATTTCGGCACATAGCCGTCTACGGTCTCATGAATCAGATCCAGTATTTCCTCCGCAAACGTATTGGCCTCTTCTCCGGTGCCGAACCGCTCCTCCTGCTTTTTCGCATCCAGCACACCGTTTACCAGCTCTGCCAGGCCCACAATTCCGAACATTCCCACAAAGCGTTCTCGTTCAATCAGGCCTTCCTCTACGAGGAAGGAATTCTCAAAGAAGCGGCAGTCGTCCACGATAAACTGAATCCGCTTGTCAATCAGCTCACACTGACAAAGCACCGCTTCCTTCAAAAGTCCGCCCATCAGTTCTTCCCTTGTCGGCTTCAGCTCTTCCAGATACCGTAAGTTCATGCGTCCCAGCGTATAACCGCCGCCGCCCACCGGAAGCACATTGTAGCAGCTGGCCACGCAGTAATTATCCCATTCCTTCCTGTACATGGCATCGTTGACAAAGCTTGGCTTGGCGGTAATCAGCCCGGTCTCAATGGCCTTCAGCGCAAAATCATCCGGTGTGTCCTCATTATAGATCAGCGACATATTCGGAACCGGACGCTGCATTTCTGCGGAAAGCTCCAGGATGATCCGTCCCACCTTCGTATCATAGGGACCCAGATTACAGTGACAGAACGAGTCCGGAATGGTGCGGTCCAGATGCATCAGAAGCATCTTCACTGCGCGCTTCGTCTCCTCATAGGTGGTATAAAAGGGCTCCAGAAGCCGGTCCAGATGGCCGATATATACCGGCTGCATCGTCACTCCCGGAATGTGGTGGTATATAATCATCAGATCTGAGACCGCATCCCATATATCCTTCGGAGGCTCCAGCATCAGAAACTTACTGCCCTGTCGGAAAAATTTATCAAAATCAATGGTCACATAGCGCGGACGATATGGAGCAGCCCCCTCTCCCATGTCCGTCACGACCTGCTTTTCCTGAAAATATTTCGCCCGTTCGCTCAGCTGAATCGGATCTTCCAGATTCTCCGCATATTTGGCCAGCTGAATGCAGCGCTGCTGATAATCCATGGTCGGATCCTTCAAAATATCCATTAATTCAGACATATTTCACACCCCTTTTTCTTTTGTCCTTCCTTTTATTATACTATGTTCCTTCCAAAATGCAAAGCGATCCCCTACTGCCCGGATAAAATTTTCAGAAACAGCAGTGCCAGTACCACAAGGATCACCGGTTTGACGATCTTTGTTCCCCTGTGCATCACCATCCCGGAACCTACATAATGTCCGGCCATGCAAAATACTGCTGCCGTAAATCCCAGTACTGCCAGAATTTTTCCATTTATAATCCAGGTCACAAGTGCAGCCACATTGGAGGACAGATTCACCAGCTTTGTATTGCCGGAAGCCGTCCGCACATCCATTCCCACCAGTCCCGTATATACAAGCAGAAGAAAGGTCCCGGTTCCCGGACCGTAAAAGCCGTCATAGCCTCCGATCACAAAGGATGCGGCAGCCGCCAGGGCAATGGATATCCCTCTGCTTCGCTTCCTGGCCGTATTCCCCTCCAGATCCTTTCTCCTCAGTACATAAAAGGCAACAACCGGAAGAACAAACAGCATTACAGACTTCAGAACCTTCTCATCTGTCCGGAGCGCAAGACCCGTTCCCAGGGCGGAACCGCATAATGCTGCCAGAATGGAAGGAACAGCAGTTACCGGGTCGGCAAATCTGTTCCTGCAGTAGCGTATCGTGGAAACACTGGTCCCGATAGCGGAAGACAGCTTATTGGTTGCCAGTGCATGATGCATCGGAACTCCGGCAAGCAGGTAGGCCGGAAGGGAAATCAGTCCTCCTCCTCCCGCCACCGCATCCACCAGTCCGGAAAGAAAGACCAGCGGGCAGACGATCAGAAACGTATGTATATTTACAAATTCCATAGCTGCTCTCCTTTTGCTTGCTCGTTACAAAGAAAATGAAGTGAGAGGTTCTCCTTCAACCGCCCACTTCATTCTATTATACTTGGATTTTTCGTACATGCAATACTGCATTTCCTTTATTTTTCCGCAAGAGATTTTTTCTTGGATACCGTGACCTTCTCCTCGTAGCATGTAAACATGGCATCCGTATGTCCCTTATCCAGCTTCGGCGTCACAAGACTGACAACCGGTACGATGATAAGTCCCGCAATCATTGCCACTGCTCCGGCATTGATGGGGGAAGCAATGAATTTAAAATACATATTGGAAACCGTAATGCCTACGCCTGCAATAAAGCTGGCCCAGACCGCAGCACGGGTAACCCCTTTCCAGTACAGTCCATACAGGAACGGTGCCAGGAAGGCTCCTGCCAGAGCACCCCAGGAAATACCCATGAGCTGTGCGATAAAGGTCGGAGGATCCAGGGCGATCACAACGGAAATCACAATAAAGAATACAATCAGGATCCGTACCAGGCGCAGCTGCTTCCTGTCATCCATATCCTTCACTACCGTCTCCTTCAGGAAATCAATGGTCAGCGTCGTACTGGAGGTCAGCACAAGGGAAGACAATGTAGACATGGAAGCGGAAAGCACCAGGACAATCACAACTCCGATCAGCACATCAGGCAGCGTGGACAGCATGGACGGAATGATCGCATCATAGGCAATGCTTCCGTCTGCCTTGTAGATGCCCGGATTGTCAAACAGCCGGCCAAAGCCGCCCAGGAAATAACAGCCTCCGGAAATGACAACCGCGAAAAAGGTGGAGACAATCGTTCCGGTCCGAACAGCACGCTCATCCCGGATCGTATAAAACTTATGCACCATCTGCGGAAGGCCCCAAGTTCCCAGAGAAGTCAGAATCACAACTCCGAGAAGGTTCAGCGGATCCGGTCCGAAGAAGGAAGTAAATGCTCCCGGCTGTCCCAGCGTCACCTGCACATCGCTGGGGATCTCAGCCAGCGTACGGACAGCCTGCATGAATCCTCCCTGACTGTTCAGCACAGCTGCGATTACCACACAGATACCGCCGAGCATGATAATTCCCTGAATGAAATCATTGATGGCAGTTGCCATATAGCCGCCCATAATTACATAGATACCCGTAAGAACAGCCATAACGATCACACATGCGGTAAAGGGCACATCAAAAGCCATCTCGAACAGCCTGGAAAGGCCGTTGTACAGAGAGGCCGTATAAGGAATCAGAAAAATAAACGCTATCACAGAGGCGGCAATTTTCAGTGCACGGCTGTCATACCGTTTTCCGAAATATTCCGGCATGGTAGCTGCCTTCAGATGATTCGTCTGTACTCTCGTACGTCTTCCGAGAACCACCCAGGCAATCAGACTTCCGATCACCGCATTGCCAAGACCGATCCAGGTGGAGGCAAGGCCATATTTCCATCCGAACTGTCCCGCGTATCCAACAAACACCACGGCCGAAAAATAGGAGGTACCATAGGCAAAGGCCGTAAGCCACGGTCCCACCGCACGTCCTCCCAGGACAAAATCATTCATGTTGGTTGCATGCTTTCTGGAATAAAAGCCAACATATACCATAACGGCAAAAAATGCAATCAGCATAATTACTTTTACTAACATCATTCTTCCCCCTTCAAGAGCTTTTGCGCGTTAAAGTTCTGTGCTTCAACGCTTTAAATTAACATTATCAGACGAACTATTTCTTGTCAACAAAAAACAGCTGCTGTACGAAAACTTTTTTAAGTTTTCTGCATAACGTCAGAAAATCTGTCCATAATACTAATATCTTATCGAGGACCTCTTACAAAGGCGTAAGAGGTTCCGGTAAGAGAAAATGCGTATGCTCTTTGTAATCCAAGATCCCCCTCCTGGATTACAGCGACAAAAGAAAAAAGTAATACTTATCCTCCCCTTTTTGAATCCTCCGGGTGTGCACGGCATATCCGGAGGATTTTTCTGTTTCCCTCCCGGGAATTTTGCGTATTATTAAAAACCTTTTGCCTATTCGGTGAAAATAGTATATACTATATCTGTCCTGCGATAATGTACGGCAGGAAGAAGCATCAACAGATAAAGGATGGGAAAAGCAATGGCATTATTAAAAGAATGGCGCGACGTCGCATACAATGAAAAGACAAATAAGGGCGACCTTCAGAGATTCTGGGCCAAATATTTCGAGACCGAGAAGAATGTATACATCCAGCTTCTGTCCAATCCGGACGAGCAGGTAAAGGGAACGGTAAAGGAACTGGCGGAAAAATACGGTCTGGATGTATTCAACATGACAGGTTTTCTGGACGGCATAAATGACAGTCTGGTGGAGCCCAACCCGATCGAAGAGATGGAGGAGGACACCGAGGTAAACCTTATTTTCGATAAGGAAAAGCTTTATAAAAACATGGTGGATGCAAAGGCAGACTGGTTATACGAGCTCCCCCAGTGGGATGAAATCTTTACCA
>JALERW010000080.1 GCA_022763925.1 Lachnospiraceae bacterium | reverse complement strand
TGAAGACCAGATCATCGGACATTTCGGACTGGGCTTCTATTCCGCATTTATGGTTGCGGATGAGGTGCATATTGATACCCTTTCCTATCAGAAGGATGCAGTTCCGGTGCATTGGGAATGTGACGGCGGCACAGAATTTTCCATGGCAGAGGGGACAAAGGAAGAGGTTGGAACGACCATTACGCTGTTCCTGAATGAGGACAGTCTGGAATTTGCCAATGAATACCGGGCAAGAGAAGTGGTGAGCAAATACTGCTCCTTTATGCCGGTGGAGATCTTCCTCTCCAAGGCAGGGGCAGAGCAGGAATATGAGACCATTGATGCAGCCGACATTCAGGAAGACGATGTGGTAGTAGAGCGCTTCACCGAGGAAGCTAAGACCGAGGAGAAGGAGAACGAGGACGGAACGAAGGAGATCATCGAGATCACTCCTGCGAAGGATAAGGCCAGGATCAATAAGCGTCCAGTTTCCTTAAGTGATACCACGCCGCTGTGGACCAAGCATCCGAATGATTGCACCGAGGAGGAATACAAGGAATTTTACCGCAAGGTATTCCACGATTATAAGGAGCCTCTGTTCTGGATCCATCTGAACATGGATTATCCGTTTAACCTGAAGGGAATCCTGTATTTCCCGAAGATCAACACTGAGTATGATTCCATCGAGGGAACCATCAAGCTGTACAACAATCAGGTATTTATCGCCGATAATATCAAGGAAGTCATTCCGGAATTCCTGATGCTCTTAAAGGGCGTGATCGATTGCCCGGATCTGCCGTTGAATGTATCCCGAAGCGCGCTGCAGAACGATGGATTTGTAAAGAAGATTTCCGATTATATCACGAAAAAGGTTGCAGACAAGCTCACCGGAATGTGTAAGACAGACCGGGAGTCCTACGAGAAATACTGGGATGACATCAGCCCCTTCATTAAGTTTGGATGTATCAAGGACAATAAGTTCTGTGAGAAGATTTCTGACTATGTTCTGTTTAAGAACCTGGACGGCAAGTACCTGACCCTGAAGGACTGCATCGAAGAGAACAGGAAGGAGAAGGAAGAGCCGAAGCAGGAGACAGCAGAAGAAAAGGCGGAGCAGACAGAAGAGAAAGCAGAAGCTTCAGACACAGATGCAGATGCTGAGAAAGAACCGGAGAAGACAACGATCTACTATGTGACAGATGAAATCCAGCAGAGCCAGTATATTAATATGTTCAGGGCAGCTGGCATGGATGCGGTTATTCTGAAGCATAACATTGACAGCCCGTTTATCACCCATCTGGAGAGCCGGAACGAGGAGGTCCGTTTCCAGAGAATTGATGCGGATGTTTCGGATACCATGAAGGGCGAGGCTTCTGAGGAGGAAGTGAAGTCTTATACGGACGGTCTGACCGAAGTGTTCCGTAAGGCATTGAATAATGACAAGCTGGAAGTGAAGGCGGAGGTGCTGAAGGACGAGAAGGTGGCATCCATGATGACTCTTTCCGAGGAGAGCCGCAGAATGCAGGAGATGATGCGGATGTACGGCATGAACAGTATGGATCCGTCCATGTTCGGAAGTGACGCAACGCTGATCCTGAATATCCGTCATCCTCTGGTGAAATACATTTTCGAGCACAGGGATTCGGATAAGGTGCCCATGTTCTGCCAGCAGCTCTATGATCTGGCAATGCTGGCCCACAAGCCGCTGAATCCGGATGAAATGACGAAATTTATTGCAAGAAGCAATGATATCATGATGGAGCTTGCAAAATAGGAGAGAAGGTACCGGCACATGGAGTGAAAAGGCCGGTGAAAAGCGGGAAGCCTCCATATGACTGCGATCATACGGAGGCTTCTCCTTTTTTTACCTTGTTAACACTTTTTTACAATATTTATGTGCGCCGCAATTCGGACATGTTAATTTTCGCCTGGTAATTGTATGCGGACCCATAAGATAATCCTTCATCTCCGGCACAAATCGGGTATTACATTCCGGACACTCAAAGGCTCCGGCATCTCTGTCAAGGACACAGGCAATTGCGATACCGGCAGCAATCACCAACGAACCTGTGATAATGAGGAACACCCGCAGCCAGGTGTTCATTTCCAGTGCTCCTGACAAAACAAACAAAGGGGTTGCAGCGAAAATGACAAGGATTGCCACCATTGCAGACAAAATGATTTTCTTCTTACTTTCCTGTGCTTCTTTTACTAAATTCACCATATTTTCCTCCGCTTTCTTTCGATAATCTTCTTCGGAGACCCGTTTCCCGGATAGAAGCTCATTGACGGTAATATCCAGTTCCTCACATAACGGCAGGAGCAGGGATACTTCCGGGAATCCGTTTCCCCGTTCCCATTTTGAAATGGTTTTGTCACTGATTCCCAGTTTTTCAGAAAGTTGTCTTTGCGTATAGCCTTTCTTCTTTCTTTCTTCCGCTATAAACTTTCCGATGCATATCTGGTCCATCCTGATTCCTCCTTTCTGCGTTGATTATAAATCCATATCATTTCATATGACACCCACGAAGCGTAGAAAATGGTGAACGGATGCGGATTCTACGCTTCGTAGAATTCTGCGATCACTCTGCACGGCAATCCGGTCATGCCGGCATAATTCATCGGATAGGTATGAACCGTAAAATCGGAATCCCTGTTAAGTATTTCCTTCAGATTGCACAGATTCTCAACTATGAAAACCTGATGGTCGGCGCAATACTGATCCTTCAGGCTGTGCTCTTTTCCCCGTCTTACCCCGGCAAAATCGATACCGATGATGGAGACCTTTCTTTTTAAGAGAGCGTCAATTAAAGCATCTGACAGCTGAGGATGTTCCTTAAAATATTTTATGGAGCCATATCCTTCTGTCTCGATAAATCCGGTATAAAATGCAGCAAAAGAATGTTCTTTGATTCGATCAGGATTGATATCACATATGTCAATGTCTCTGCCTTTTACATGGCTGACATCAAACAGAATTCCCGCTCTTCTTGTGTATTCCAGCGGAAATTCCTTGTTCATAACATCGAAATGGGTTCCAAGATGTCCTGCGAGCGATTTCTTTTCATTGCCATGGGCGTCGGTTACCATTTCGGGTGTGATTTTTAAAGTAATATCAATTAGCATCTTCCGTTCCTCCTGTTTCCATTATTTTTTCTTCCAGATAATTTTCGGATTCGGTCAATTTTGATAATACTTCCTGCTTTTCCATATAATGTGCAAATAAAGTCAAAAGTTTATCGTTCACATGTGTCACCCTCTTCCATATGTTTCCTTGGAAACGAGAATATCATCAACTTGTTTTCTTGTCGACAAATTTTTTGAGAGAAGTAGAACTGCAATAGAATATTGACATGAATATATCGGGAGAGTACAATCTATTTAAGAAAATTTTTAAATAGATTGGGCGTGATAGATTGGCAGTAAACGAAGTACTGGATGCTTTGGCAGACGATACCCGTCGAAAAATCCTGTTAAAGCTGAAAGAAGGAAAAATAAGTTCCGGAGACCTGGCAATTGCATTGGATATGACGCCGCAGGCATTATCTTATCACCTGTCAAAATTAAAAAAAGCGGACCTGATTTACGAAACTCGATATAAAAACTTTATCTATTATGAATTAAATCTATCCATCCTTGATGAAACCATTATGTGGATGAGTAATTTGCGCGGAGGTCAACAATGAAAATAAAAAAA
>JALERW010000182.1 GCA_022763925.1 Lachnospiraceae bacterium | reverse complement strand
TTGATTCCCGGCACAAGATAAATATTCCGTTTAAAGCAGGTATCCTCATAATGACAGTACAGACTGTCCGCAAAGCCCTGCACTGTCAGCGGAAGGACAAGATGCGGCACTTCCTTCATTCCGTATGGGGAAGTGATCATTCCGGACATATAGATATTCTCTATATCTTCTTCCTTCAGATTCTTTTCGTTCATCAGCTTTGTATAAAGCTCATATAATCCCTCAATCAGAACGCGGTTGCTGCCTTCAATGGAAGAATTTCTGGAACCCACATTTTTCTTGTCCACATATAAAACTTCAAAATCCCGGTCCAGCAGATAAATTCTGCTGTTGGATGTCCCCGAATCAAAATATACGATATACTTACCCATAATAAACAGCTCCCGTAAATCAGCAGTTGCTTAATGCCTCCATGTATTCCTTTGCAACAGCTGTGATCTCATCAAATCTTCCCTCGTTTACAAGCTTGGCACTTACAAGATTTCCGCCGCAGCCAACGCCTACGCAGCCCGCTTTGATGAAGTCTGCACAGTTCTTGGGATTCACACCGCCTACGGCAGTAACAGGAATATGCTTCAGAGGAGCCTTTAATGCTTTAATATAATCAACTCCGAGAACACCGGCCGGGAAGAGCTTTACGATATCTGCTCCGCACTTATAAGCAAAGGCAGCCTCGGTAGGAGTCAGGGCACCGGGAATGGATACTTTGCCCAGTCTCTTGGTTTCTTTAATTACCTCCTCATCTGCATTAGGAGAAATCATATATTCAGCACCTGCCTCAGCAGCCTGACGAACCTGCTCAACGGTCATAACAGTTCCGGCACCCACATATACTCTTCCCTCGAACTCCTTCTTGATGGTTGCGATGGATTTCAGAGTATCCTGCTTTGCCTCTTCACTGGACTGATCAAACGTAACCTCTACACAGTTAATTCCGCCCTTTAACATAGCATCAACGAGACTTACGATCTTATCGCTGGGAATTCCCCTTACGATTGCGATGATCTTTCCTTCCAGAATCTTGTCTAATACTGCCTGTGACATAATAAATTACCCCTTTCTTCTTCCTTTTTCTTCATAATAAAATCTTTTATTTCAATAAAAAAATTTTATCCATCCAAATCATATACCACTTATTCCATGAAGTCAATCCGGAAATACACGAATTTTACCACAGATTTCCATTCTCATCAAATCCCCAGTCCTCTGGGCCTGTCAGTACTTCCACATGCTCATTGGCCTCTGCTTCTTCAAGCATATGCTCTGAAATATATATTTCCTCAAGATTCATGGTATCCTTGATATGTACGATTCTGGGATGCTCCCGATCAATATAATTGCAGGTGCGAAGCGCGATCTGAATGCATGCCTTGTCTGTATGGGCAAACAGGGGAATTTTCGGAGTGCAAAGAACCGTAGATGTCACAACATTCGGATAGGTACAGTCAACATCTACTTTGTCCACCAGACGCTTGGTCGTCACATCTGCCAGACCGATACCGTTACAGTTGCCGTGGGTCTCTTCTGTAAGATCCAGAACCGCAATGTGCTGTACCTTCAGATCTCCCTCAATATACGGAACGGCAAATCGTCCGGTAATATTCGGATCCATACCGTCACCGCTGATATCCTTTCCGATCCGATCCACCACAAGCACATCAATATTGTCAAAATAGATCTTACCCAGACGTTCCTTTGTTCTTCTTAAGATATCCGGCTCTTTGTCAAAAATCTCCTCAGCAAGAAGGCCTTCAATGATACAGGTCTGATCAAAGGCATTCTCTCCCAGGGCAACTGCCCCCAGCACCTTCGTATTGTCAAAAATTACCTTTGCAATAATCGGGAGCATCTTTCCGAGCTCATAAAAGCCGTCCTGATGAACCGCCTCGGCCCCTCTCTGTTTGCCCATTCCGATAACCGCCATCTTGCATATTCCGCTCTCATACGGTCCACGGAATGCCGTATGGGCCTTTACGCGGCCGCAGAGAATGATTCCGTCAGCCTCATATGCATATTTGTCCACATAGACCGGTCTTCCGTTGTCCAGTGTACCAATCTGAACCGTATCCATGGAAGCTTTGATGGGACAGCCGATAAAATCCTCTGTCACCCCATAGCCGGTAAGAATTTCCACCTGGCCTTCGGCGGTCGCTCCTCCATGGCTTCCCATTGCAGGGAATACAAAGGGAACACCTCCGCACTCTTTTACAAAATCAACAATAGCCTTTGTGATAATAGCAATATTGGCAACACCACGGCTTCCGCAGGTAATTGCTATGCTCATGCCCGGCTTGATCCTCTCCCGCATTTCCTGACGGTCCAGCGCCTGATGCACCAGTCCGGGAATCTCCTCCGGCTCATAATGGCTGTGATCCAGAAGCTGTTTTACCTTTACCATCTTCGGCAGTTCCACCGTAGATGCGAGAGCAGAAACAACATTTCCTTCCTTTACTGTTTCCAACGCCATCTTTTCGTCTCCTCCTTCTTACCAAATATTTTTTTATAATAATCCTGCTACAAAATAACTCCGTTTTTAAATATCATAATTTCCTTATAACCATGCTTTTCACTCCTGGTATGTTCACGGCCGGAAGCCACATCAATCACATATTTCCAGAGCTCATCCGAGGCTTCGTCAAAGGAATTTTTCTCCAGAACTACTCCGGCATTAAAATCCATCCAGGCTGATTTTCTCTCAAACAGTGATGTGTTAGATGCCACCTTAATGGTAGGTACTGCCGTTCCCAGCGGATTTCCTCTGCCTGTGGTGAAGAGAAGGAGCTGAACACCGGATGCAAGAAGATCCGTGATGGAAACACTGTCATTTCCCGGTCCTGTCATCAGATTGAGTCCCGGCTTTACACAGGCCTGTCCAAAATCCAGTGTATCCGTAACAACGGCATGTCCGCCTTTCTGAATACAGCCGAGGGATTTCTCCTCCAGCGTGGTAATGCCGCCCTGCTTGTTTCCGGGAGAAGGATTCTCGTATATCGGCTGATGATAATCGATATAGTACTGTTTAAAGGAATTGATCATATGTACCACTTTGTCAAAAGTCTCCCGGGAATCCGCCCGGTTCATCAGCTGTGTCTCAGCCCCGAACATTTCCGGAACCTCAGTC
>JALERW010000178.1 GCA_022763925.1 Lachnospiraceae bacterium | reverse complement strand
TACTGATAATAGGAGGATACTCCCTTCAGATTCAAAAGGTTGGAAATGATTCCAAGGATCAGCACCGCCGCAATACATCCAACTACACTGCCCTTTCCTCCGGCCAGAGAAGCACCTCCGACAACGGCTGCATTGATGGACTTCTGTGTATAGGCCTCTCCGACGATCGGGCTTCCGCTCGTTGTATAGGCACTGATATAAAGACCTGCAAGCGCTGCCATAAATCCGCATAGCATAAACGCTTTTATCTTTGTCCGATCTACATTGATGCCGGAAGATCTGGCAGACTGCTCATTTCCTCCGATTGCAAGCATTGCACGCCCGAATTTTCTCCGGTTAATAATCAGCCACATAACCACAGAAGCTGCAGCCGCAATCAGAATCGGGATGAGGTAATTACAGCCTTTGGAAATAAATTTACAAAGCTTTGACGGAAGCGTTCCCGTTGGATTCGGCATAATAAGAAGCGCTACTCCGGCAAAAAATGTCTGGGTTGCCAGTGTTGCAATTAACGGCTGAAGATTCCCTTTTGTCACCAGAAGCCCGTTGATCAGCCCGATGCCGAGTCCTGACAGCAGGGACAATACAGCAGCCATCACCCATGTCGTCGGATTATCATTGATTAATGTAACACAGATGACATTTGTCAGGGAAATAACCGACCCGGTAGAAAGATCCACGCCTCCCAGAAGTACACAGCAAAGCTGACCGTATGCCACCAGGAGAAGTCCGATATTTGCCGAGAGCAGGTTTCTTAAATTTCTCATGGAGACAAATTTATTTGCACTCAGAACTGCAAACAGTACAATGGCAGCCAGGAATATGTATGCGAAAATCACTTCGCTCTTTCGTTTCACCAGCATCTGACGGTTATGTCTGGAGGACAATATTCCTGCCGTTTTTGCTGAACTACTCATGGTCTTCACCTCCTGTTGTATTTTTCTTCAAATTCATCGCGCCGCGCATGATGATTTCTTCTTTGATTTCATCGCCGCTCAGTTCTCCTGTAATGCGTCCTTCATACATGGTAATCACCCGGTCAGAAAGACCAATGACCTCCATCATGTCACTGGAGAACATAATTACTCCGATTCCTTCTTCCGCTTCCTTTCGGATCAGCCGATAGATCTCCTGCTTTGCCTCCACGTCAATTCCGCGGGTAGGTTCGTTCAAAAGCAGTACCTTGGGATGACTTGCAAGAGTTTTTCCGATAGAAACCTTCTGCTGATTTCCTCCCGAAAGATTTCCAACCTGCTGGTCCGGAGTAGGTGTCTTTATATTCATGACTCCGATATATTTATCGACCATCTTGTCTTCTTCTTTTTTATCTGCAAAGCCCAGCTTCTGCCGGAGATACATGCTGGCCAGTGCAAGATTCTCCCTCACGGAAAGCTTCAGACAAAGCGCCTGTACCTTTCGGTTTTCCGGGACATAACCAATTCCGTTCTTAATTGCCTTATTCGTGCCCTGATACTTCAGCTCTTCTCCGTTCAGACACACCGTACCCGAACTGCGATGACGAACACCGGCAATTGTCTGAAGCATCTCCGTCTGCCCCTGTCCATCCAGCGCTCCTATACCAAGGACTTCTCCTTTTCTTAAATCCAGGCTGATATCGTGGATATGGCCGTTATCATTCAATTTTTCCACATGAAGCAGAATCTCATCAGAAACCTTTTCAGGCTTCGGAGGAAAAATCTCCTGGAGATCCCTTCCTACCATCATGCGGATAATATCCTCTTCCGTTACATCGGACAATTTCACTGTGTCCACCAGTTTTCCATCTTTCAGCACCGTGGCATAATCCCCGAACTGAAAAACCTCTTCCATTCGATGGGATATGAATAAAATGGTCTTTCCTTTATCCGTCAGCCCCTTGACAATTGTGTGCAGCTTCTGCACCTCACTTTTGGTAAGTGTGGATGTCGGTTCATCCAGAATCAGAATATCCGGATCATAAGACAGTGCTTTTAATATTTCAACCATCTGCTGACTGGCAATGGGAAGATCTCCCGCCGTTGCATACGGATCCACTTCTATTCCATATCTGGACGCAAGTGCCACCGTATTCTCTATCAGTCCCTTTTCATCAATGAACAAAGATTTCTTTCCCTGCTGTTCTTCCTGATTAATAAAAATATTCTGGGCCACCGTAAGCTCGGGGAATATGGACATCTCCTGATAAACCATTGCAATCCCTTTTTTCTGCGCATCAATCGGATGTCTGAACTGAACAGCTGTCCCGTTTAAAAAAATCTCGCCGGAATCCGGATGATACATCCCGGATAAAATTTTCAGCAATGTACTTTTTCCGGCTCCGTTCTCTCCCTGCAGAACATGTACTGTACCCGGCAGGCAGGAAAAAGAGACATGATCCACTGCATGAACCCCGACAAAAGCCTTATCAATGTCTTTAACTTCCAAAATTGGTTTCATGGTCATCTTCCTCATCTTTATTCGTCTCATCATATCAAATGGCCTGCCATCCAAAGACGGCAGGCCATCAGTTCCATTACCGTATTTCAGCTACCGTGACAATTATTCGCCAAACAGCTCTTTCAGCTTTTCATCGCTAAGTTCGGAAGCAACCCAGTAATTATCATTCAGATCTTCTCTGTAGTACTCTGTAAGGTTATCTGCGGTAACCGGATCAACAGACATAAGATATTCCTTCTCAACCTGTACTCCATTTAATGCAGATACTGCTACATCCAGTGCTGCTGCACTCTGAGCACACGGGCAAATGAATGCAAGGGAATCAAAGCCCTTATCCTGATTTTCAATCCAGCTTCTCAGGAATCCATTGGAGCCTTCTCCGGTCATCGGAACAAGGTCTCTTCCGGCACTGTTGAATGCATCGATAGCCGCCTGAGTCATTGCACCGCCCTGGGACAGAACACCGTCAATCTCGGAATAGGTACTCAAAAGATCTTCTACAGCAGCCTTTGCTGTTGCATAGTCCCAGTCACATTTTGCATTTGCAATAACTTCTGCATCCGGACATGTGGAAGCAAGTCCGTCAAGCATACCCTGAGAACGGTTGGAGTCTGTGGATGTTCCCGCTGTTCCGTCAAGCTGAATAACCTTTGCGCCTGCTTCCAGCTGTTTTCCAAGCCACTCGCCTGCCATGAAGCCGAAATCATAATCGGATACTTTGATCTTACTTGTAACCTTGTCGGTGGAAACGCCATTATCAAAGTTAATAACAACGACGCCTTCATCCTCTGCTTCTTCCAGCACATCATTCAAACCGTCTTCTGTAATGGCAGTCACAACGATTGCATCACAGCCCATGGTAATCAGGTCATTGATATCAGAAATCTGTTTTGCCTGATCTCCGTCTGCATTCAGCATTACATAATCAGAAATGATCCCTGCTGCTTTTAATGCCTCAGCCTCTTCCTCAAATTCAGCCTCCATCTGCTGCTTCCAGGAATTTCCTGCGAAGAAATTGGAAAATCCGATCTTCCATTCTCCCTTAGGAAGTGCCATTGCATCAATGTCATCCAGAGTCGCTGCTGCTGCAGGAGCTTCTGCCTCTTCTTCGTCTGCCTTCTCCTCCTCAGGAGCTGCTTCTTCTTCCTTCTCTTCCGCTGCATCAGAAGAAGCGCTCTCAGAGCTTCCGCAGCCTGCAAACAACGTTGCAACCATTGCTACACTCAGTAATGCGGCCAGAATTTTCTTTTTCATGTTATCCTCTCCCTTTCGTTATTTTGCCTTCACCTGTCAGGTGATTGCAATATCATAGTACTACAATATGTACAAATTGTAAAGAGGAAAATATTTATTTCATGGCAAAAAATAATATTTTCCTCTTTCAAAAAAAATCTTTTTTATTAAATTATTATTAAACCTCGAATTTGCACGTTCCACCGGTCAGAATGTCCACAGCATTCTGTGCAGCCATCAGGCTCATCTTGCTGCTGGCTTCCTTTGTCGCAGCTCCCGCATGAGGAGTCAGGATACAGTTGGAAAGCGTACACAGCAGGCTGTCATACGGAGGCTCGTCCACAGTGGCATCCAGACCTGCCGCACGGATCTCACCCGATTTCAGCGCTTCATATAATGCCTCCTCATCCACGATACCGCCTCTGGCCGTATTAACCAGAATCGCCTCTTTCTTCATCGCTCTGAACTGCTCTGTACTGAACATATTCTTCGTTTCAGGAGTCAGCGGAGAATGAATTGTGATAAAATCTGATTCACGAATCAGCGTGTCCAGATCTACATACTCTGCATGACACTCCTTTTTGAAAGCCTCATCCTGATACTGGTCATAGCAGAGTATCTTCATATTGAAGCCGGTACAGCGTTTTGCAACACCTTTTCCGATTCTTCCTGCACCCACAACGCCCAGGGTCTTTTCCCACATTTCCAGTCCCTGGGGCCGAACCTGATTTCTGCCTTTAATTCCGTTATCCATCACAGTAACGTTTCTTGCACAGTCAAGCATCAGCGCCATCGCCATATCGGCTACGGAATCCCCGTTTGCACCCGGAGTAATCGTAACCGCAATATGATTGTCATGAGCCGCCGCTATGTCCACCTTATCATATCCAACACCATAACGGGAAATCACTTTCAGATTCTTTGCAGACTCAATCAGTTCCCTGTCATAATCCTCCAGGCCGGCAATAACCGCATCCGCCGACGGAAGCTCTTTTTTCAGCTGTTCCGGGATCGGTCCATCAGCAGCCACCAGTTTCTTTACCTCACAGCCATTGGCCTCAAGAAGCTCCAGTGCCTTACTGTCCGCGGTACCGAAAGATCTTGCTGTAACCAGTACTTTATATTTTGCCATTTTACCAGATTCTCCTTCAAATAAAAAATCCTATTCCCACTCTGTATGGAAATATCCCTCTTTATCCACTCTGCGGTAAGTATGTGCGCCAAAGCAGTCTCTGAGAGCCTGCACGAAATTCACCGGCATCTGTTCCATACGGAAATAATCATAATAGTTCATTGCAGACGTCAACGCCGGAACAGCAATAGCCGCACCCTGCACCTTCGTCACAACCTCCCGAAGTGCCGGCTCCAGGTCTTTGATATAGGAAAACGTATCCGTCAGAATCAGATTTTCTTTTCCTTCTGCCAGAGACTCTTTTACCTCAGAAAGCACTTCACTTCGGATAATACATCCCGCCCTCCAGATGCTCGTAAGATCTGCCAGATCGATATCCCATTCATTTTCCTCTGAAGCCTTCGCAATCAAAGCCATTCCCTGTGCATAGCTCAGAATAATGGCAAGCGCCAGAGCATCCTTAAGCTTGTCACTGTAATTCTCCATCTTCACTGGCATTCCGGTTGCGGAAAGGCACCTGCTTCCCTCCACACGCACAGCCTTATTGGAAGAGAAGTTTCTGGCAAAAACCGCCTCAAAAATCGTTGGAATATATACCCCTCTCGCAATGGACTCTTCCAGTGTCCAACGACCGGTTCCCTTTTGTTCTGCCACATCCAGGATCTTATCCACCAGCGGAGTCCCGTCCTCATCCATTTTTTCCAGTACACTGACACTGATATCAATCAGATAGGAATTCAGACAGGATGTTTTCCAGCTTCGGAAAATATCTGTAATCTCCTCATGAGGAAGGGCAAGACCATATTTCATAATATGATAGGTTTCGGCGATCAGCTGAAGCACCGCATATTCGATTCCGTTATGTACCATCTTTACATAATGACCGGCTCCCTGTCTGGAAACATAGGTACAGCAGGAATCCTCACCGCAGTGTGCAGCAATCGTCTGCAGAATATGTCTTGAAGCTTCCCAGCCCACACGGCTTCCTCCTGCCATCATGCTCGGACCGTAAAGAGCCCCTTTCTCTCCTCCGGATACGCCAACGCCCATAAAGCAGATACCCTTCTCCTCCAGGTATTCATATCTGCGGGCAGTATCCTTAAAGTAGGAATTGCCGCCGTCAATAAGGATGTCACCCTGATCAAGGCGGGGCAAAAGTGCCTCAATCACACTGTCCACAGCCGGTCCGGCTGTTATCATCATAAAAATAATTCTGGGACTTTTCAGACTGGCAAGCATCTCCTGCTCATCCGAACACACTACATAACCGTCTTCCTTT
>JALERW010000173.1 GCA_022763925.1 Lachnospiraceae bacterium | reverse complement strand
GCTGGCCGCATAGCGTTCAGATACAGAAAACCCAATTCGTGTGGGCGGATTTTCCGGAAATCCTGTGAAATGCATCACGGCGCTCTTCGCCTGTGCAATCAGATCGACCTGCGGGGTACCGGTCTCTTTGCCGGTAGAGCCGTATGCGGAAGTTCGTCCGTAGACAAGTGATGGCTTAATAGCTGATAATACTTCATATCCCAGGCCAAGGTCATCCATAGTACCGGGAGGGAAGTTCTCAATGATCGCATCGGCTGTAGCCACTAGCTTCTTGAAAACTTCCTTGCCTTCCGGCTTCTCGAGATCGAGGGTGATACTCTTCTTTCCGCGATCCCGGAATGTATGGTGAGGGCTGGCACCATTTTTCAATGGCGCCAGCTCTCTGAGCGGATCCCCTGCACCTGGGGTCTCCACTTTAATTACCTCAGCTCCGTAATCAGCCAGTTCCATCCCGCAGTAGCCGGAAAGTGTTGTTAAGTCAAGAATTCTAATTCCTTCTAATGGCAACATACTAATCCTCCTGTTACTGTGAGAGTCAAGCTCCACGGTGTTTTTCTTATTTCTCGTAGTCCCACTCTGTGTACAGCTCGGTACCACGTTTCTTGATCATGCCGCCGATAACGTTTCTCTGAATCTCGGAAGTTCCTTCCCAGATACGGTCAACTCTCTGGTCTCTCCACAGACGCTCAACCGGATTCTCTCTCATGTATCCACGTCCACCAAGGATCTGAACACCCTTATCAGTTACTCTGTTTACCATCTCGGAGCACCACAGCTTGATAGCCGATGCTCTAGCATGTTTCAGCTTACGATCCATATCGCCGGAGATCTCCCAGCATACTCTGTACAGTAAGCTCTTAGCTGCCATGATATCCATGGTCATATCAACAAGCATATGCTCGATTACCTGGTAGTCTCTGATGATCTGTCCGCCCTGAACACGCTCAGATGCCCACTCGTTGGCAACCTTCAGAACTCTCTCAGCACCGCCTACGCAGCGAGCTGCGATACCAAGTCTTGCCTCAACGAACCAGTCTTTTGTCATTGTAAAGCCTTCACCGATTCCTTTCAGGATCTTGGACTCATCAACAACAACGTCCTCGAACAGGAATTCCGGATGCTTGAATGCAAAGTGATGTGTGAACTCAGGAGTACGCTTTACGCTTACGCCCGGTGCATCCTTCTCTACGAAGAATACGGTTGCCTTGTTCGGATCTCCATCCAGATGAGTATGAACAAGAATGAAGTCTGCAATATTACCAACAGTTACATACCATTTCTCACCATTGATCTTGTATCCGCCATCACACTTAACAGATGTGGTCTGGCACTCGGTCGGATCAGAACCTGCATCAGCCTCTGTGATTGCATAAGCATCACGGCGCTTACACTGACAGGAAGGAATCAGATATTCATCAATCTGCTCCTGGGTACCGAATTTCATCGGGAAAGACGGCTGCGGAACTGCATCCCAGATAGCGCCGGTAACCATACCGAACTGCTCAGATGCCAGTGCCTGCTCAAATAATGTGAAGCCTACTCCACCATGCTCCTTGGAGTGGTTGGTTGCATTGAAGCCCCAGGACATAACCTGCTCGGTAATTGCCTTATGAGATTCAGGGCTAAGTCCGTTGTTCTCTTCACATTCCATTTCGTACGGAATTAATACCTGCTCGGTAAACTCTCTTGCCTTCTCCGATAATGCGCGATGCTCTTTGCTTAACTTAAAATCCATAATTGCTCCCCTTTCTTTTAGTAGGTATTATTTTCTTTGATCGTTCCTCTTTCGATCTGTCTAAATTATACCAAACAAAAATAAATAGTCAATGGTATTTTGTTTAATTTGAACATTGACAAATTTTAATCAGGGCTATTTTAACAATTATTTTTCTTATATTTTTGTCAAAATTGACATATATTCCATATTCCGCTTTTCCCATTTTTTTAAATCCGCCAAACCCTCCAAAAACGCAAAAATCAGTTTTTCATACCAGGGTATTTTTTCATACATATGACATTTTTTATGGCAGCGCATACCGGTCCGCGCGGTATGAAATATCTTCCATGTTTCCTCGGATTATTCCTTTTTTCCCATGCTTATCCTTTGAAACCCTCTCTTATTTTCAGCATTTTGCCTATGCTTTTTTTAGAGAGAAAAAAGAGATATTCAAGAAAAGACGGCGGCCGCCCCTTCCTGAATATCTCTATCTCATTTAATATTTTAAGACTTGCCCTTCGGCGTAAAGCTGATGTTCAGATTCATGCCCATCCCATCCGCCAGACGCTTCAGTATCGCGATGGACGGATTTCTGGCCCCACTTTCCAGCTTACTGATATCTGACTGATTAATACCGCTTTTGTCTGCCAGCTCCTTCTGCGTCATATTTGAAGAAACCCGGGCCTTCGAAATCACCTTGGCGATATCCGCTTCCGTCTCGATCGCTTCTTCCTGCAGCGGATTCTCTTCCTTTTCATCTGAACGAACCCGGCGTTCATTCCCATCCCAGACACCATTCTCATCCACATACCAGCCGTCAATCCATGTGCCGGCAACCATTCTTCCGGTTGCAGAATGAGCCATCGGTTCAAAATAACGCCATTGACCGTCCACAAGCACCCAGCCGGTCTTCATTCCGGTTTTCCGATCCACATAGAACCATCCCTGACGGTCTCCGTCGTAAATCAGCCCGGTCTTCAGCGTGCCGTCTGCTCCGAAGCACCACCAGGTTCCTTTGATCAGTTCCCAAAGCGGCACCTCCTTTTCCTTACCGGTTTCCGGATCCTTAACAATTGTACCGGCAGCAAAGGTGCCATCCTCATACTCATATTTCCAGCATCCCTCCGGTTCACTTGCCGCGGTTTTCTTTTCCCGATCTGCAGCATCCAGAGGCATCCCCCCTCTGATCCACTTCCGCTGCCTTTCCCATCAGGTTTTCTCCCCACATCCGGATCTCCTTCATGGCGGGTACCAGCCGCCTCCCCTCCTTCGTGGCAGAATATTCCACTCTCGGCGGAACCTCGTTGTACTGAATCCGGGAGACAAGGCCGTCCGCCTCCAGCTCTTTTAAGGTGCTGGTCAGCATCATACTCGTAATATCCAGTCTTCTCTTCAGCTCGTTATAGCGCAGAGCCCCATTCTTACAGAGAATATACATCACCGGAAGCTTCCACTTCCCCTCAATCATTTTGAGTGCTCCGCCAATCACATCGTCTTCACGTTTCGAGTCAGGAATTTTGCCCATAAAAACCCTCCTTATCCTCTGCCTGTCACCCAATTGCTTCCAAAAAACTCTTCTGCTGCGCCCCCTTTTGCATGCGATCTAGTCATATTATACAAAAATCACGCTGAAATTCCAACATTTTTTTGCCTTATTTACTTGGCTCCAAAAGCTTCCCGTTATTTTGCACAACTTCTTTTCTTTGTTTTTATCTGCAGAATATCTGCGAGGTTCCGGCTTCAAAAAGCATTTTTCGTCAAAATGTTCTTATTATATTCCGCATTTACCATATGTTCCCATATCCATTTTCGTCATTTTGCACAAAAGTCTCTGTCCGCGCCTCCGCATAGTCTCATAGTCACATACTCCGAATGGCTTCCTGTATCGTATGAACCCCCACCAGCGCAATTCCCTTCACTTCCTTCAGCTGATCCATACATACCGCAGGCACAATGCATCTGGAAAATCCCAGTTTTTTCGCCTCCAGCACTCTCGTCTGCGCCATGCTCACCGCACGAACCTCTCCGCTCAGTCCTACTTCCCCGAAAACAACCGTTTTTTCATCCACCGCCCGATCCCGGAAGCTGGATGCAATCGCCAGCACAATCGCCAGATCCAGTGCCGGTTCATTCATCTTTACTCCTCCGGCTATATTGACATAGGCATCGCAGGAGGACATGGAAAGTCCCGCCCGTTTTTCCAGAACAGCCATCAAAAGATTTACCCGGTTGAAATCGGTTCCCGCCGCCGTTCTTCTGGGAATATTAAAAAACGTCTGACAGACAAGCGCCTGAATCTCCAGAAGGATCGGCCGCGTCCCTTCCATCGAACACGCAACCACCGATCCGGAAGCCCCGGCCGGCTTTCCGGAGAGCATATATTCCGATGGATTTTCCACCTCCCTCAATCCCGCAGCTGCCATTTCAAACACACCCACCTCATTGGTGGAGCCAAACCGGTTTTTCACTGCCCGGAGCATCCGATAGGATGCATAACGATCTCCCTCGAAATACAGAACCGTATCCACCATATGCTCCAGCACTCTCGGTCCCGCTACCAGTCCTTCTTTTGTCACATGGCCCACAATAAATACCGATATTCCCAGCCCCTTCGCAATCCTCATCAGTACTCCGGTGGATTCCCGTACCTGAGAAATGCTTCCCGGGGCAGAGCTCACCGTCTCCCGGTACATCGTCTGAATGGAATCGATGATCACCGCCTCCGGCAGCTCCCTGCGAATAATCTGCTCGATCATATCAAGATTCGTTTCACAAAGAAGAGACAGGGAATCTGAAAAACTGCCGATTCGGTCTGCCCGCAGTTTAATCTGCTTCAGAGATTCCTCTCCCGAAATATAAAGCACTCTGTGACCGTCTCCGGAAAGATTCCGGCACATCTGAAGCAAAAGGGTTGATTTTCCGATTCCCGGATCTCCGCCCACCAGAACAAGCGAGCCCTGAACAATCCCTCCGCCCAGCACACGGTCCAGCTCCCGGATTTTTGTGGTCATCCGTTCCTCTTCCTTTATCACAATTTCCGACAGCCGTGCCGTTTTTGCCCCGGAGGCTGTGCTCTTTTTCACTGCCCCCTGGGAAGGAAGCACCGGTTCCTCCACAAAAGTATTCCATTCCCGGCATCCGGGACACTGCCCCATCCATTTTGCCGACTCATATCCACAGTTCTGACAGAAAAAAATACTTGTCCTGCTCTTTGCCATAGCTCCTCCACACTCTTGTTGGATAAAAAGAAAGCTGCTCTGACGTCCTGCCAGAAGCAGCTTCCATATCATTCAATGTCTACAGTCTGATTACCTTCACCTTCACTCTGGATGTATTGGAAAGTTCCACACTCAGGCTTAATTTTCCGCCAAGGTTTGTTTTCATCTCTCCAATATTCTCATCATCCACCAGGACCTCATACTCCGTATCTGCTTCCAGTCCAAGAGTAATCTGAGCATCCTCCCATCCTTCCACAAGGAAATCCACACCGGCCTCAGACTCCGTGAAATCCTCCACAACCGTTCCCGGAACAGACTCATATACGAACAGGCCATTTCTCTCCAGCTTCGTAATCTCCCGGAACGTTTTGATTTTATACATATCACCGTCAAATTCATAATTATCCAGCTTTGACTTCTCCGTCAGTTCATAATTGCCAAAGCTAATGGTTCCATTATCCTCTGTGCGGATCAGTTCCTTAATAATTGACATTTCGTCAAACCTCCCATTTCTGAATATACCGTATACTCTGCAGCCGTATATTTTTCTTCTGCGGCTATTATATCATAAATTTTCTGAGATTCCACTAAAATCGTCAGGATAAGACATAAAATTTCACGCCTTTTTTTGACATGCCTGCCGCCACCTCATCACCCGCCTTCACTTTTCCGGATAAAATCTCCTCCGCCAGAGGATCCTCTATCTTATTCTGTATCGCGCGCTTCAGGGGCCGGGCACCATATTTATCATCAAATCCGTTTTCCACGATATAATTTTTCACAGAATCCCGGACCGTAAGCTGAATATTCATCTGCTCCCGGCAGCGTCCGGACAGCTCTTTCAGCATGAGAGTAACAATCTTTTTCACGTGGTCTCTGTTCAGCGGATGAAATACCATAATCTCATCAATTCGATTCAGAAATTCAGGCTTGAACATCCGCCGGACCTCCTCCATGACACGGCTCTTCATATTTTCATAATCTTTTTTCTCATCCTCCCCGGAAGCAAAGCCCAGCTTCTTTGGCGAAACAATCTCCTGCGCCCCCACATTGGATGTCATGATGATTACTGTATTTTTAAAGCTGACCTTTCTCCCCTGGGAGTCTGTGATATGCCCGTCATCCAGCACCTGAAGCAGGATGTTGAACACATCCGGATGAGCTTTTTCGATCTCGTCAAACAAAATTACGGAATAGGGATTTCTGCGGACCTTTTCCGAAAGCTGGCCGCCGTCATCATGTCCCACATACCCCGGAGGTGAGCCGATCATTTTGGACACGCTGTGCTTCTCCATATACTCCGACATATCTACCCGGATCATAGCCTGCTCTTTTCCGAACAGTACCTCCGACAGCGCCTTGGACAGCTCCGTTTTTCCAACACCGGTCGGGCCAAGGAACAGAAATGAACCAATCGGACGATTCGGATCCTTCAGACCGACCCTTCCTCTTTTCACCGCTCTTGACAAAGCCGCAACCGCCTCATCCTGGCCGATTACCCGCTGATGAAGAAGGCTTTCCAGCTTCAGAAGCTTTTCTCCCTCCCCCTCCGAAATACGCTGCACCGGTATTTTCGTCCACTCAGAAACCACCTGCGCAATCTCTTCAGCATCCACAATGCGCTCTTTCTTCAGGCTTTCGCGCATATATCTGCGTTCCAGCTTTATTTTTCTCTCTTCCAGACGCTGCTGCTCCTTTCGAAGTTCCCCCGCCCGGTCATAGGTCTCTTCCAGGATCGCCTTTTCCTTTTCGTCTGCCGTTTTCTTAATCTGCTGTTCCAGCTTCCCGATACTATCCGGTCTTGTAAACCCATACAGCCGCACCTTGGAAGCCGCTTCATCAATCAGATCGATCGCCTTGTCAGGAAGAAAACGGTCATTAATATATCTGGCCGACAGCTTTACCGCCGCTTCCACCGCCTCATCCGTAATTTTCACTTTGTGGTGGTCCTCATAACGGCTTCGAAGGCCTTTTAAAATCTCCACCGTCTGTTCCCGGGTAGGCTCCTCCACGTTCACCGGCTGAAATCTTCGTTCCAGTGCAGCATCTTTTTCGATATACTTCCGGTATTCCTCCAGCGTTGTTGCGCCGATCAGCTGCAGCTCTCCCCGCGCCAGAGACGGTTTCAGAATATTGGAGGCATCGATCGCCCCCTCTGCTCCTCCTGCACCAATCAGGGTATGAATCTCATCGATAAACAGCAGCACATTCCCCGCAGCCGTCACTTCCCCGATGATTTTCTTGATCCGCTCTTCAAATTCTCCGCGGTATTTGCTTCCGGCAACCACTCCGGAGAGATCCAGGCTTACTACCCGTTTTCCTCTGACACTGTCCGGAATATCACCCTTCACAATCCGAAGAGCAAGTCCCTCCACAATGGCAGTCTTTCCCACTCCCGGTTCCCCGATCAGGCAGGGATTATTCTTGGTTCTCCTGCTCAAAATCTGAACGACCCGCTGAATTTCTTCATTCCGGCCAATAACCGGATCCAGCTTCCCCTCACGGGCCAGAGCCGTTATATCCCTGCTGTACTGATCCAGAGTCACCGTGGAAGCTCCTGCAGATGCTTCCCGAAGGAACCTTCCATTTTTCAGGTCCTCCCGGGTCACGCGCACCTCCTGTCCCATAGCAGCCAGCATCTCAATATACATTTTCTGCGCATCCACTCCTATGGTATTCAGAAGCCTTGCTGCCACGCTGTCCTGTTCTTTCAGAATTGCAAGCAGCAGATGTTCGGTTCCCACCCGTTCTCCACCGAAGGCTTTCGCCTCCCGGATACTGTTCTCCAGCACCCTCCTCGCTCTGGGTGTGTAACCTTCCGGATCCATCACATTCTGTGTTCCTTCCGGTGCTATCAGCTGCCCGATCAGTTCCAGCAGTTTTTCATCCTTGACCCCATAATCCGACAGTATTTTCCCTGCCATACTTTCCGGGTCATTCAGCAGGCCGAGCAAAATGTGCTCTGTCCCGGTATAGCTGTGATGCAGTTTTTTTGCAATTTTTCCTGCATATTTTAAAGCATCTGCAGCTTTTGTTGTATATAAGTCCATTCAATTGTCCTCCTGCCTATTCATATTCCATATAGATATCATCTATGAGCTGATGCACTTCATCCCGCGTGATATTTTTACAGCAGCCCTCCGCAAGAAGAATGCGAAGATTCTCTTTCATCTCCATCAACGACTCCAGCTTATCGATATCCAGGGAAATAACCGCTCCCTTTCTGCGGTCCAGCTTGACAAAGCCCTCCTGTCTCAGAAGTGCATACGCCTTATTTACCGTATGCATATTGATTCCTATGCTGTCTGCCAGCTGACGCACAGAGGGCAGCGACTCTCCTTCCTGCAGCTGAGATGTCGCTATCCCAATAATAATCTGATTTCTGAGCTGTATGTAAAGAGCCTCATCGCTGTTAAAATCAATTTTTATAACCATACAATCACTTCCATCTTCCCATTCCGGTGTATCATGATATCTCTTTTTGTTATATATACAATATAACAGAATCTCGTGCCCTGTCAACCGGAAGTCTTTGCCTGTGTCTTTTTTCCTGGCAGAAAAAGGACAGCCGCCCAAAGGCGCTGCCCTTTCCTCTCTTTATCAGTCGATGTCGTCCTCATCGTCAAGATCAATAAATTCAAATTCAAACTCATCATCATCGTAGGATGTCGGTGCAGGAGCTCTGGATGATTTTCTTGCACTCACCGTCTTTTCCGCGTAATCCGCAGCTCTGGATTTCCGGTTTGCTTTCTGGATATAGGCATCCTCGTCATCCTCTTCCTCGTCGTCATCATCGTCTTCTTCATCATCCCGATGACGGCCGAAGAAAAATCCTCTGCGCTTCGGCCTTACATATTCCTCTTCTTCGTCATCCTCGTCCTCTTCTTCGTCGTCCTCTTCCTCGTCATCCTCTTCCTCGTCGTCATCGTCTTCTTCATCATCCCGATGGCGGCCAAAGAAAAATCCTCTGCGTTTCGGTCTTACATATTCCTCGTCTTCGTCA
>JALERW010000170.1 GCA_022763925.1 Lachnospiraceae bacterium | reverse complement strand
CTGCCGGAAGCCCGGTGATCAGAATAAGATTATTTCTCTTTTCCATAAGTTCTGTCTTCTCCTTTGCAAACGATCCTGTCACATTAAATATACCACAAGTTTCTTTCGCTGGAAATACCGCAGAGGCATCAAAAGCATTTTTCTGCGGCACGATCTTTCGGTGCTCCGCCGCCCAGCAGCCTGAGATAATGATTCGCCTCCCGGAGCACGTGATCCGCCAGAAGCGGCAGAATCACCGAACGGATCCTGCAGCCTGTGATCAGCAAGCAAAACCGCATCGGCAAGTGCTTTCTCCAGTTCCTCCCGCAAAAGATCCGCTTTCTTCCTGTATTCCATTTCCACTGCAGGAAAAGCCGCCAGGAGAAACAGCGCATGCTCCTTCATGATCCTTGCAAAAAAGAGATGCGTCTCCAGTGAGGCCCTCACATAATTATCCATACCGCTATTGCTCATATTCATATTTCCCATATCAACAGATATCCTGCATTTTATAATCTCATTACACAATATATGCAGGAGACTGAAAAAAGCGCCCCGGACAGATCTGTTTTTCCCTGTAAATAAGGAAGCAGCCCTTTTATAAAAAGAACCGCTTCCTTTCCATTTCCTGTTATCCTTAACTCTGACTGATTGTTAACTCCTATACGTTGATCTCTGCTTTCACACCGAGCAGCTCTTTGTTCTCCTCCAGCACAGGACGGACATAATTCTTCAGGTATGACTCCACCTGCACCTCTGCCCTTCCGGTATATTTTGCCGGATCCATCGTTTTCTGAAGATCCTCCAGCGTCATGTTGAAAGCCGGGTCCTCTGCGATCAGCTCCAGCAGATTGTTATCCAGCCCCTGCTCCTTCACATTCCGTCCGGCTTCCATGGAAAGGGTACGGATCCTCTCATGAAGCTCCTGACGGTCTCCGCCGGCCTTTACCGCATCCATCATAATATTCTCGGTTGCCATAAACGGAAGCTCGGAACGCAGACGCTTTTCAATCACCTTCGGATATACCACAAGACCGTCCACCACATTCAGGCATAGATCCAGAATACCGTCAACGGCCAGGAAGCCCTCCGCAATGCTCAGACGCTTGTTTGCCGAATCATCCAGGGTACGTTCAAACCACTGCGTGGCCGAAGTGATCGCCGGATTCAGTGCATCCACCATCACGTATCTGGACAGAGAGGCAATCCGTTCACTGCGCATCGGATTTCTCTTATAGGCCATGGCAGAAGAACCGATCTGATTCTTCTCAAAGGGCTCCTCTACCTCCTTCAGATGCTGAAGCAGACGGATATCATTGGAAAATTTATGAGCACTGGCAGCAATTCCCGCCACCACGTTCATCACTCTTGTATCCACTTTTCTGGAATAGGTCTGTCCCGATACCGGATAGCACTGCTCAAAGCCCATCTTTTTGGCAATCATGGGATCGATCTTATCAATCGTCTCCTGGTTCCCGTCAAACAGCTCCAGAAAGCTTGCCTGCGTTCCCGTGGTTCCCTTGGAACCCAGAAGCTTCAGGCTTCCCAGCACATAATTCACATCATCCAGATCCATCATGAACTCATTGATCCACAGCGTTGCACGCTTTCCCACCGTTGTGGGCTGTGCCGGCTGAAAATGAGTGAAGGCCAGCGTCGGCTGCGCCTTATATTTCTCTGCGAAATCTGCCAGCTCGGAAATCACATTCACGAGCTTCTTCTTTACCAGGCGCAGAGCTTCCCGCATGACAATAATATCGGTATTATCGCCCACATAACAGGAGGTTGCTCCCAGGTGAATAATCCCCTTTGCCTTCGGACACTGCACACCATAAGCGTATACATGGGACATCACATCATGACGCACCAGCTTCTCCCTCTCGGTGGCAACCTCATAATTGATATCCTCGGCATGTGCCTTCAGCTCCTCAATCTGCTCATCTGTAATATTCAGGCCCAGCTCTTTTTCTGTCTCAGCCAGGGCGATCCAAAGCTTTCTCCAGGTTTTGAACTTCATATCCGGAGAAAAAATATACTGCATTTCCTTACTGGAATACCGCTCTGACAGCGGACTTACATATCGGTCTTTTATCTGACTCATACGGCAAATCTCCTATCCTGTACATTTCTATTTTGTATATTCTCCGCGGATGTCCTCCTTCGGCGGCTCCATGGGGTAGCTTCCGGTAAAGCATCCGGTACAGATACCGCGTCCGCCCACGATCTCACTTAAGCGGTCGATTCCCAGATATCCGAGCGTATCGGCCCCGATGATCTTTCGGATATCCTCAATGGAACGGTTATAGGCCAGCAGCTGCTCCCGCTCAGGAATATCCGTTCCGAAATAACACGGCCACAAAAACGGAGGGGAGCTGATACGAACATGCACCTCTGTGGCTCCCGCTTCCTTGAGCATGCTTACGATCCGGTCACAGGTCGTTCCCCGGACAATGGAATCATCAATCATAATCACCCGTTTCCCGCACACCGCTTCCTTTAACACATTCAGCTTCACCCGTACACTGGATTCCCGGCTGCTCTGCTTGGGCTTGATGAAGGTTCTTCCGACATAACTGTTTTTAATAAATGCGGTTCCATACGGAATGCCGGACTGCATGGAATATCCCAGAGCCGCCGCATTTCCGGATTCCGGGACGCCTACCACCAGGTCCGCCTCTACCGGGGAATCCATGGCAAGGAATTTTCCCGCCATGATTCTGGAATGATATACGCTCATTCCGTCCATGATGGTATCCGGCCTTGCAAAATAAATATACTCAAATACACATCTTGCCTGCTGCTCCTTCGGAATACACATGCTTCGGTCGGACTGAATACCGTTTTCCGGAGAAATCGTCACAATCTCTCCCGGCTCCACATCCCGGACGAATTCCGCTCCCAATGTATCCAGTGCACAGGTCTCCGATACGATAAAATACGCATTGTCTCTCTTGCCGATACACAGAGGTTTAAATCCGTACGGATCTCTTACGCCGATCAACTTTCTGGGAGACATGATCACAAGGGAATAGGCCCCCTTTATCTTTCTGCAGGCTCTTCCCACCGCTTCCTCTACGGTACTGCTCCTGACACGTTCCCGCGCGATATGGTAGGCAATTACCTCGGAATCAATGGTTGTCTGGAAAATTGCCCCGTCATATTCCAGCTCCTCCCGAAGCTCCAGCGCATTGATCAGGTTTCCGTTATGGGCAAGTCCAAGAGTTCCCTTCACATAATTCAGCACGAGAGGCTGCGCATTTTCCCGGGTGCTGGCGCCTGCCGTGGAATAGCGGACATGACCGACACCAATGTCTCCCTTCAGTCTGCTTAAAATCTCCGGAGTGAATGCCTCATTCACCAGCCCCATATCCTTATAGGAAAGAACCTTTCCCTTGGGACCGTTGGTATCACTGACCGCAATTCCGCAGCTTTCCTGTCCCCGGTGCTGCAGGGCAAACAATCCGTAGTAGATAGAAGAAGCTACATCATTTCCGTCAAAGTCATACATTCCGAATACACCGCATTCCTCGTGCAGCTCGTCGGAAAATTCCATCTGCTCATAAATCTGATTTTTATTCATTCTGCGTGACCTTTCTGTTAAATGGTATCCCGTAATCATTGGTACTACATAATAATTCCGTAATAATCAATTGCAATCAGGAGAAATTATATACTAACTTTTTTCAAAAAGCAACTGTTTAAACATTGTCCCGCCCGTATTCCTTCTTCATTTGCTCCGGAGGAACATAGTATCTCTCCGGAATCACCTTTTTGGCATCCAGGGCAAATGCCCACACCGCATCCGCCGGAAGTCCTTCAAATTCCGCCCGGCTTTTGAACTCCTCCTCCGGGACCGCAAGATACAGGGCCCCCAGATATGCCTCCTGTGCCTCCTTTGTTCCTGTCTCCTTCCAGGCCCTCTTCATGCAGGCTGCCGCTTCGTTAAAGAGGAAAAGACTGGCATAGGCCATCCCCTTGTTATTCCAGACCCTGCCGTAAAAATCCGGCAAAAGCTCCCGGTTTCTCCGCATGGTAAGAATTTTATTATACATACCGATGGCTCTGCGGAATTTATGATCCTTCAGCAGATAATCCCCCTTCTGCTTCAGCCGTTCCATTTCCGTCACATGCTCCATGCTGTCCAGAAGCCTGGTCAGCTGATTAATTTCCTGCTTGCTGCAGTACCCGGTATTGTTCAGTACGATCTCAATAAAGCTCTTCAGGGAACGTCCGTGATAATATTCCGCATACAGAAGCTTGGCAAGCTTCGGCATTTTCAGTTCCCGGTCAATCCAGTCACACAGGCCCTCACTGACAAAAGAGCCATCCAGAAGCCAGACATACTGGCAGATGAAATAGCACAGCTCTTCTATCGTCCAGATTTTGATTCCCGCAGCTTCAATATAATAAGGCGTTTCCGCCCGCTTCTCGTGGCATAAAATATATCCGCCCATCATGCCCCGCCTCCTTTCCTGAATCTTCTGATTTCCTTCCATGGCATCTTTTTCCCGAACCTTCGGGATCTACAGCTTCAGCCGCTCCGTCCAGAAAAAATCCGTCGCCGGGAACCATTCCCCAAAGCCGCAGTCTCTCACCTCAATCCTGCATTCCCGCACTCCGGTAAATGCAATGAAAAGATGAAGTCTGGTCGTTTTATTCGGGCGTTCCGGAAGTCCTTCCAGCGGAATCCGGATATTCCGGACCTCCGCCCGGTCAATGGACTGTATACACAGCTCAATGCTGTTTTCCCGGTCCAGAAGGAACTCACAGCTCCCGCTGGCCTCAAACCAGTTCACACCGGCGGAAATAATTCCAAAATACTCCTTTTTCCCGTTCCGAAGCACTTCCATCCCGATGTTATGCGTGATTTTGTGCTTTCCCATATACAGGAATTCCATCCCCTGTTTCGGATTTGCCTCGTCAATGGCCCGGTAGCAGGCGCCCTTGACATACAGATTCTTCCCGGAAAACACCCTCCGCCCCCGGCACAGCTGCTTTAAAGAGAGGGGAAACCAGGAGGTGTCAAATCCGTCACCGGTCAGATAAACCGAAGAAAAAATCTTTGTCCGGAACATATCCTCAATAAACCGGCAGAATTTCATATCCCGCTCCCGGTCCCCGCCGTCATCTGCCCGTCCGAGATAGCTTTTATCCTCCGGAAGGAAGGAAAGCTCCCCGGTCTTTCGGACCGTTACCACCTTGGGAAAGGATTTCTTATGAATAAGAAGCTCATATGCATCCAGATGATTTTTTTCACAGTGGAACAGCGCCACCGCATAAGAGCGCAGCTCCTGCTTCTGATGAAGCACATAGGAATAAAAGCTTTCCTGATAATCCTGTATCGTCACCCGCTCCCTGGGCAGCTTAAGAAGGCAAAGCACCTGATCCATCACCTTGAGGATCGGCGCCGTCAGGTCGGGAAGCGTAAAGGTGATCCGGAATATGTCCTTTGGTGTACACTCCGTATTTACCGTGCGAAGCGATTTGCGGATAAACATCGCCAACAGCTCCTCCGCCTTTCCTCCCAGCGGATGCTCTCCGTCCCAGGTTCCGGAAACTGCCTGCATCAGAAGATTATCCAGCAGAACCCCCTTTCCCGCCTTTGCGGCCCGGATTGCCTCCTGACCATATAGATATTCCTCGGTCTGGGGGATTTTCAGAAGCACCGCCGGTATCTGAAATTTCTGAAGTCCCATGGACGGATCCGCAGATTCCGGTTCCTTTGTCCTGGCATCATAAAAACTGATCTGGGCATACTGTGCCGTCAGCTCATAACCTATAATCCACGTTCCTGCCATCAGCCTTCCCTCCTTTTCCTTCGTCTCTGCCGCCTAACACTCCCCGGACGGTTTCTGCACGTTCTCCCCGCCGGGATATTCTTTCCGTTCTTCCTCCGCCGCAGCTCCTGATCTTCCGCCGGATTCCTCCAGATGAAAGAAAGCCTTCACCATAGCCTCCTGCCTCCGGTACGTATGTTCCAGC
This sequence comes from Lachnospiraceae bacterium, assembly GCA_022763925.1. Lineage (GTDB taxonomy): Bacteria > Bacillota > Clostridia > Lachnospirales > Lachnospiraceae > JAGTTR01. The sequence continues at coordinate 24,901 of JALERW010000170.1, read as the reverse complement.
TCCTTCAGCGTGAGCTCGTCATGCAGATCCTGGCAGATCAGCATATCGTTGATCAGATGATACCGGTCCTTCTTTTCGCTCAGGAACACATCGTCTTTCCGGATCCGCACCTCGTCCGTCTGCTTCTTCGTTCCGTCCGGACAGGTCTCTGAAATAAAGTAGATCAGCTCATCCCCGTAAAAAAGCGTAAACTCCCGGCTGTAAATACCGGGGAATACTTCCGGAAGCTTCTCGGTTACCATGGTCGTACTTTTCTGTTTTTCTGCCTCCAGCAGGCGAAAATGAAGATATACCCTTCGTCCCGGAACCGTACGGTATTCCACAAAATATTTGTCCTCGATAAAATACGGCTCCAGAAATACGGACGGAAATTTCTGATAAAACGCAAACCGGTAATCACTCAGAGCCATCTCATCCAGAAGCCGTTCCACCAGCTCCTCCTGACCGAAACGCATGCCCGGATGCTCCGCATAATATTTCAGAAGCGAAAGCCTGCATACATCACTGTCCAGCCCTGTCTCCATATATTTTTTCTGAAGCGCCTCAAAAAAGCCCCGCTCGCCCTTCTCCTGATCCATAAAATAAAGATGGGAATGAAAAGACAGATAAGCCTTCTCCACAAGCTCACTTCCGCCCATATGCATATAAGCCTGAAATATCGGAAAATCCTCCAGATCCTGTACGCCGGTAAACAGTCTCTGGATCAGGATCCGTTCCTTCAGATAAAAGGACTGCATTTCAAAATTATCCGCCGCTTCATTGATCTTTCGCATATCCGACATTTTCCCGCTGTAGTAGTCACACAGATACTGCAGCATGGTCTCATCATATTTTCCCTGCCCGAATACAGAGAAGCAAAGTGCCAGCAGGTACGGATCCTTCTCGTATTCCGCACGGCGGATCATGCGTGTGCACAGCCTTACCAGCTTCTTTGGAGACACCCTCTCATAACCATACTCCTTCAGAATCTCATACGCCCGGTCGTACATTTTTCTGGAAATACAGATCTCCGCCAGACGTACCCGGTCTGCAGCATTAAGACTGCCCGGATCGATTTCAAACAGGCTTTCCTCCAGCGTCTCCACTTCATAATTGTCATAATAATAGGCAAGAATATCCCCGCGTACCTTCTCCCTGAAGCCTGTCTCCACAAACGGAAGATTCACCAGACGGGTAAAGCTCCGGACATTATCCTCCCGGATCACATAATAATCGGATCTCCCGCAGCAGCGATACATGATCAGCATACCGTCCTCCGGGAAAAAGGATTCACACACCGGAAGGAACCGCTCGGTATCCAGCAGAGGATATACCTCATAATCCTCCTCGGATACGGACAGTTCTCCGCGATCGTCCTCAAATACCAGCTTGCAGTCCTCCATATAGATATTAAGAAAGGCCGTCTGCTCCGTCACTGCCGCCGTCTGCCAGGTATCCACATATTTATGTACCGCGGTCACCTTCTGTATGCTGCGGTTCCTGCAGTGCACCTCCCGAAGAAACAGCATACTGGTCAGCGCCTTTACAAGATCCCTGGTCAGCATATCTTCCTTCAGGAAGCCATTATACAGCCTTGCCAGATTCCGATCCATATGCCGCGCCATCAGCTGTTCCGTCACAAATTTCTCAATCTGAGGCTCGAACTGCCGGTAAATAGTTCCGTAGGATTTGCGGAACTGATACAGGTTGGCATAGAAAAAGGCCTTTTTCCGGTAATCCAGCGTATTATTGTACTGAAAATACAAAACAAGCGGTGTGGGAAGCCTTTTTCGAAGCTTCTCATTCACAGTACAGATATAAGCCTCATACAGACCGGCAATCTTCAGGTCCTTCTCCACACCTTCCCGGAACCAATGAAAAAATCTCGGATCCCTGCAGCCGCTCCTGACCAGAGTGCTGATCACCGCTGTCAGAATCTCATCCCTGGGATAACGGTCATAAAGCAGCATAAGCAGCCGCAGCATGATACGCCCCATATCTCTGCTCTGACACGCCAGACTTCCGATCTGAACTGCCAGCGTCTCATCCACCAGCCCCATCCTGGATGCCCACAAAAAGATCCGGACCCGTGCACGGTTCAGCTTTTTCAAAAGCTGAGGAAAACGCTGAAGCAGCAAAAAGCTCTCTGCCAGAAATACCGGACTTGCACAGCCGCTGTCGATCTGCTCCTCCATATATTCCAGCAGACTCACCGGACCGCAGGCCTGAAATTCCTCCATCTGCAGAAGGATCCACAAAATCTGCCAGCAGTCCCGGTTCCGCTCATACAGCATACGGATATTTTTGCAGGCCTTCTTCTCATATTCCCGGTCATCGGAAAGAAGACAGGTAAGCCATGTATAGGCAGAATAGAACAGCGGCTCCTGCAGGCGCTGCTCATTCCGGGAAAAATATCCAAGGACCTGACGTGCCTTCTCCTTCTCCCCTGCCATACAGTAAAAATAAGCCTTCACAATGGGATAATACGGATTCAGCCTTTCCCTTTTGGAAAGCTCCTCCAGCAGCTCCTGGGACTGTGCGGTCCATGAATCCTTCTGAGTCTGCTTCGTACGGTAGCGGATGAAGGACTGCATCAGCTGTACTTTCAGCTCCTGAACACGCCTGGCATCGGACATCCCGGCCCTTTTTTCCTCCGTCACAGGACCTTCTGCCTCCACCGTAAACTTCAGCTCCTCTGTCTTGGTCCGTATACAGATGGTCCCGAAATTTTTCCCCGCATGAAGTCTGGAAGCCTCAACCAGAAAAGGAAAATCATAATATTTCCCGACAAAATCATCCGTAGTGATCTTTTTCCTGTTCAGAATAAGAAACGGAGCATCGGAAGACACATCCGCACACAGATATCCCCAGTTTTCCTTTTCCATAGGAATGCTGCCCTTCTGTGTCTCCTTCATATCCATGAGCTTAAGATGGGTCTGGGAAAGCTTCAGGAAGGAGCGCTTTTTCTTATGTATCCCGATCAGAAATTCCTCCATGGCAGATCTGGTAAGTCCGGTCTTTTTAAGACACTCATAAAGCGTCCGCTCCGCATCCTCCGTATCTGAAAAAATCTGGACAAACGAATCCGAGGAAAAGATCTGAAACGCCTCCTCATAATCCGTATATGCCAGATTCGTGAAATGGAACAGATTCTTCACATTTCCCATGGAGGACGTACTTCCCACCTTCACGATTTTTACAAAAAAAGGAACCTCATACTCTCCCCCATCTGTCACCAGTGTAAACGATCCGTTAAGCTCTTCTCCGGCATCCAGGCCGATACTGCTTATGGTATAGATCATCTCTGCATGACTCCCCGAGATCTCACTGTTTCTCAGTGTCACCCGCGGTGTGGAGCAAAAAACGGTTCCTCTGACCGGCTGCCCGTTCACCGTCTCCAGCGTCAGGCTGCCTTCATATATCTCATTTTTTCCCATGCGAACGGAAATGCATGCCTCGTCCATATTCAGCTTTGGTCTCTCATCCGCGAACCGGCCCTGGGCCATCTGCTCAATTACCTGTCTCATCCGCTCACCTGTACCTTATATTCTTTGATTGCAATTTTTTACATTGCGGTTATAATGAATTATAACACTTTTTGTATCGAAAGGAAACGGGGAATTCAAATGATTGAACATAAGGACCATTTTCACGGAAGTGATCTGGAGAAAATCGAAGAAATATACGGCATCCGGAAGGAGGACATCACCAGCTTCTCTGCCAACGTCAATCCGCTGGGCATTTCACCCATGCTGCGCACCGCGCTCTCGGACCGGATTGACGCGATCACCAGCTATCCGGACCGGGAATATACGGCACTGAGAAAAAGTATCGCCGCTTACGCAAAAACCGATTACAACAATATTATCGTGGGCAACGGCTCTACCGAGCTGATTTCCCTCTTCGTGCAGATCGAGCATCCGAAGAAGGCCATGATTCTCGGCCCCAGCTACTCCGAATACGAACGGGAGGTTGCGCTCGGCGGAGGAACCGCTCTGTACTATCCGCTGAAGGAGAAGGATGATTTCGCCTTAAATCTCCCTCATTTTCTCGGAAAGCTGAACGAAAGCATTGACCTTCTGATTATCTGCAACCCGAATAATCCCACCTCCACCGCCATCAGCCGCGATGATATGAGGATGATTCTGGACGAATGCAAGAGCTATGGAATCTATGTGATGATCGACGAGACCTATGTGGAATTTGCCCCGGATACGGACGCTCTGACGGCAATTCCCCTGTCTCATATATACAACAATGTTATCATCTTAAGAGGCATTTCCAAGTTCTTTGCTGCTCCCGGCCTTCGGCTCGGTTACGCAGTCACCGGAAATCAGGATCTCATCAAGGAAATAAATACAAGAAAAAATCCATGGACCATCAATTCCCTGGCAGAGATTGCAGGAGAGCTGATGTTTGGAGATGACGCATACATCCGAAGGACCAAGGAGCTGATCTCCCGTGAGCGGTCCCGGATTTACCGCATGCTTTCGGAAATGGATACCGTAAAGGTATATCAGCCCATGGCCAATTTTATCCTTGTCAGGATATTAAAGCCCGGTGTCACTGCCTCGGATCTTTTCGACCACGCGATACGGCGCGGCCTGATGATCCGTGACTGCTCCACCTTCCCCTTCCTGGATGAACGGTTTTTCCGCTTCTGCTTCATGTCACCGGAAAAGAACGATGAACTGATCTCCTGCCTGAAGGAGCTTCTGTAAAACGAAAGGACGCCTTCTTCAAAGCGTTGTCACCTCCTGCCGGGACCTGCATATAATAAGAAAAACCGGTTTTCCGAAAGGACTGTCATGCGGATCTGTGATCTTCGGGAAAAAGAAGTGATCAATATCAAGGACTGCTGCCGGCTGGGCTGTGTCTGTGATGTAGACATTGACTGCAAGAGCGGCTGCATTGTGGCACTGATCGTGCCGGGTCCTGCCCGGTTCTGCTTTTTCGGATTTGAATGGGAATATGTGATCCCCTGGAAATGTATCTGTCAGATCGGACCGGATATTATTCTCGTGGATATCGATCCGGAAAAGGACCGGCATAAACTCTAGCGCAGCACATGATGTGCTGCGTCCTTTTTTGTCAAGGCCTGAAATTTTATTAAATTTCAGAATCCCTCGAATATTACGTTCCCATAGTGCGCATCATTCTAGTATCGCAAATACATGTACGAGGAGGATGTGGCTATGGCTGTGAATAAAGTAGAAATCTGCGGTGTAAATACCGCCAAGCTTCCGCTTCTTTCCAATGAAGAGAAGGATGAGCTCTTCTCACGCATCGTCAAGGGCGATTCGGAAGCACGGAGGATTTTCATCGAGGGAAACTTACGTCTGGTTTTAAGCATTATCAAGCGTTTTTCCTCCAGCAATGAAAATGTGGACGATCTGTTTCAGATCGGCTGTATCGGCCTTATTAAAGCCATAGATAATTTCAATGTGGATCTGGATGTCAAATTCTCCACCTATGCGGTTCCCATGATCATCGGAGAGATACGCAGATATCTTCGGGACAATAATTCCATCCGTGTCAGCCGTTCCCTGAGGGATACCGCCTACAAGGCCATCTATGCCAAGGAACATATGATGAAGGAGCAGCTTCGGGAGCCTACGATCCATGAGATCGCAGAGGAGATCGGCATCAGCAAGGAAGACATTGTAATGGCTCTGGATGCCATCCAGAGCCCTGTCAGTCTGTATGAGCCGGTTTACACCGAGGGCGGTGATACCCTTTACGTCATGGATCAGATCAGCGACAAAAAGAACAAAGAAGAAAGCTGGGTGGAGGACCTGTCCCTGAGTGAAGCAGTCAAACGGCTGAATGACCGCGAAGCCAATATTATCCGGCTTCGCTATTTTGAGGGAAAGACCCAGATGGAGGTGGCAAAAGAAGTGGGCATCTCCCAGGCGCAGGTAAGCCGCCTGGAGAAAAATGCCCTCAAATCCATGCGTCAGTATCTGGAGGGATAAAACGCTCTCCCTCTTATCTGTCCCATTTATCACAGAGTGCATGGATCTGATTCATAAACTTGGTCAGATCCTTGTTTGCTCCGCCCTCATTATGGGAAATAACAAGCATCAGGCGCTTGCCTGCCTCCACAAGCCGTGCATATACATCAGATCTATGCCGCTCCACAGGCTTCTCGCTCCTGACATAAATCTTCTGTCCTTCCTTCTCCCAGCACCTCTTAGCCAGATCATAAACCGCACCGCTGAAGGGAGCCTCCGCATCCAGCCCGTGCTCGTTTCTTAAGCATTCCACAAAGGAATCACATACGACATCCTCGCCGTGAACAACAAATACCTTCTCCGGCTTCGGATCAAAAGCCTCCACCCATTTCAGAAGGCCTTCCTTGTCCGCATGCCCGCTGATGCCGGACAGTCTGCGGATCTCTGCCTGTACCTCGATGGTCTCACCAAAGAGCTTTACAAACGGTGCGCCGTCCACCAGTGCTCTTCCCAGCGTTCCATAGCCCTGATAGCCCACAAACAGCACGGTACATTCCTTCCGCCACAGATTGTGCTTCAGATGATGCTTGATCCGGCCGGCCTCACACATACCGGAAGCAGAAATGATTACCTTTGGCTCCATATCGAAGTTGATCGCCCGGGATTCATCGGAGCTCACTGCCAGGCACAGTCCGTCGAACCGGATCGGATTGATACCGGAATTAATCAGCTCCATGGCCTCCTCATCAAAGCAGGAACGGAAATTCTTGTTAAAGATATTTGTAGCCTCGATCGCCAGAGGACTGTCCACAAATACCCGGAAGCAGCCATGGCCGGTTACCAGTCCCTTCTCCTTGATTTCCCGGATAAAATAAAGCATTTCCTGGGTTCTGCCCACGGAAAAAGCAGGTATTACCAGATTGCCTCCCCGGTCAAAGGTCTCCTGAATAATTTTCGCCAGCTCCTGTACATAGTCCGGACGTTCTCCGTGGCTGCGGTCTCCGTAGGTGGACTCCATCACAACGAAATCCGCTTCCGTCAGATACTTCGGATCCCGGATCAGCGGCTGATTGATATTTCCGATATCTCCGGAAAATACCAGCTTCCTGCTGACATCTCCTTCTTTGATCCACAGCTCGATGGCCGAGGAGCCCAGAAGATGCCCCACGTCCGTAAACCGTGCCTCGATCCCGTCCGTCACCTGGATCCGCTGCTCATAATCACAGGGATGGAACAGTTCGATGACGCCCAGTGCATCATCCATGGTGTACAGCGGCACATATTCCTCTTTACCTGCTCTTCTTCCCTTCCGGTTTCTCCACTCCGCCTCAAATTCCTGAATGTGCGCACTGTCTCTGAGCATAATGCTGCACAGATCGCTGGTCGCAAATGTTGTAATGACTTCCCCCCGAAAGCCTTTCTTAAACAGAAGCGGCAGAAGACCTGAGTGGTCGATGTGCGCATGGGTCAGAAATACATAATCGATCTGATTTTCCGGCACCGGAATATCCACATTCTCAAATACATCCTTTCCCTGCTCCATACCGCAGTCTACCAGCATATGCTTTCCGCATGCCTCAATATAATGACAGCTGCCGGTAACCTCATGATCTGCCCCGATAAAATAAAGTTTCATACCATTTCTCCTTCCCGGACGAGCAAAAGAAAGCAGGCCCTCTGTATCGTCCTTTATCTTGTGTGTATCCTCTTTCTTAGCAGTATTTTAACATTTCCCTTTCCGGATTACAATAATTTTGCTGATTTTTTACCCTTTTTTCAGTTTTTTTTATACAATTTGACTGTTTTGTAATCCTTTTCGATCTCCTATTCAAACCGGACGATCTCCCGTCGCAGCCGCTTCATAATCTTTTTCTCAAGCCTGGAAATATAGGACTGGGATATTCCCAGCATATCTGCCACTTCCTTCTGGGTCTTTTCCTCTCCGTCCCTGCTGTTCAGTCCGAATCTGAGCTCCACGATCGTCCGCTCCCGGTCAGAGAGCTTCCGGATCGCCCGGTTCAGAAGCTTTCTCTCCACCTCTTCCTCCATATCCCGGTAGATCACATCCTCATCGGTCCCCAGAATATCCGACAGAAGCAGTTCATTCCCGTCCCAGTCCACATTCAGCGGTTCATCGATGGAAACCTCCATTTTCGTCTTGCTGTTCCTTCGAAGGTACATGAGAATCTCATTTTCAATACAGCGGGAAGCGTATGTGGCCAGCTTGATGCGCCGGTCCGGATTAAAGGTATTGATGGCCTTGATCAGGCCGATGGTTCCGATGGAAATCAGATCCTCCACCCCGACCCCCGTGTTGTCAAACCGTTTTGCTATGTATACGACCAGCCGCAGATTATGTTCGATCAGCAGAGATTTCGCCTCCTGATCCCGCTCGGTTCCCAGTGCATTGATGATATCCTGTTCCTTTGACGGGGGCAGCGGTGCCGGAAGGACCTCCGCACCTCCGATATAGTGTATATCACCGCTTCTGGAAAAAAGCACATTGTGCAGATTGGAAACGGATTTAAATTTAAAATGTCCGGGCATGGAAACTTTCATTAACATTCTGACTCCTCCTGTTTAATCAAGCATATAATCTTCATGCAGAATCATCTGATACCTGCCGTCGGAAGCGATCCGTTCCCTGCAAAGAGCAAGCACCGGCTTCTCCACGGTTCGTTCCCCTTCCTCTTCCTCAATGACCATTCTGGAAATCACAATCCCCATCAGAACACCTCCCGGCTTTCCGATGGAGCTGTAGGGAATCATATGTATCTTCAGCTCCTTTAAGCCTTCCTCATCCACAGACTCCAGTGCCCTTTGCTCCACGATGCTCACCGGCTTGTGAAACCACGGATCTGTCAGGCTGTTTCCGGTGTCCACCAGACCCTTCAGGCAGAATTCCTTTTCACCTATATACAGACGCACCGGATAAATATGTCCGTGCTTTCGTCTGCAGCGGCTGTACTGCCGGAAAGCAAAAAGAAGTATGCCGTAGGAGGAAACTGCGGTCAGGAAAAAGCAGCCTGCCACCCTTTTCTGCCCCGGATTCAGACACTGCATGGCTCCCGCCATCAGAAAAGATATCCCGTAAAAGATGGCTGCCGCTTTCACAGGCCTCCTGATTCCGGGAAGCCGGAAGGCCGTCTTCTGCATCAGTACCGCTGTCACTGCCGCGGCCAGAGGGGTCCAGCGCATTCGGGTCTTAAGATAACAGAGGAGCTCCGCCTCATGAAGCACTGCACCCAGAGCCGCCGCAGCCAGCAGTCTTTTCAGGGAAACGGAATTCTTCAGGAGCTTTGCCGTCAGGAGCAAAAGAAGCAGATTCATTCCGAAATCCGTCATCAGCTGTACATCCGCATAGAATTCATATTGCACGGGGCATCCCTTTTCCTTTCCTCAAACGTTCCGCCGGCACTGCTGTGTTTGGAAGTACATTCATTATAGGAAAGGCAGGGCGCAAAGTTTGTCGCTTCCATACCCTTTATTCCTCTTTTTCATCACAAAAAAAAGACAGGAACCATGATTATCCGACATAATCATGTCCTGTCTCCAAGATCATTTCCGATCACAGGGAAAGCTTTTCCAGTATTTCCCCACAGATCTCTGCCACACTTCTGTGATCCGTCTCCACCCGGATATCCGCGGCGCGCTCATAGGCCTCCCGGCGTTTCTCCATCAGGGTACGGATGTAGGCTTCATTCATATTTCCGTTCAGAATCGGACGCTCGCTGCTCCCCTTTACCCGCTCCAGAACCGTAGCCGGACGGGCGGTAAGCAGCACCACATGTCCCGTCTGCTTCATGAGCTGAACGTTCTCTTCTCTCATCGGCACTCCGCCGCCGCAGGAAACCAGGCAGCCGCTCTGCTTTCCCAGATCTGACAGAAGCGCGGTCTCCGCCGTCCGGAAATATGCCTCTCCCTCGTCCGCAAAAATTTCAGCAATAGGCTTTCCCTCCCGACGGACGATTTCCTCATCCATCTCTATCTCCCGCATGCCGGTCCTTTCGGCAAGCGCACCGGAAACCGTACTCTTTCCGGTCCCCATAAAACCGATCAGATAGATGTTCTTCCCTCTGCGGCTTCCCATAAGTGTCAGTACCCTGGCCAGGTCCTCTGCCTTCATCTGACCCGGAGCCGATGCACGGGAAGCACTTCCAAAGGTCACCGCGCTTCCGGTGAGGGCACCGCACACCCGGCTTGCAAGTCCCTTTTCCCCCATGGACATGGTGATATAGGGCCGGTCCGCATACTTCTCCCGCATAGCGGCGGACACCGAAAGAAGCCGGGTCACATCCTCAAAGCTTCGCGGCATGACCGCCAGCTTGGTAATATCCGCTCCCAAAGCCTGCATACAGCACAGCCTCTGAAGCATCTGCCTTTCGTCCGGTGTATGGGAAAATTCATGGCTGGACATTACCGTAAGGCAGCCTCTTTCCCTGGCCGCTTCCACCAGACGCCGAACGGTCCGCTCCCCGGCAAACAGCTCCACATCCAGAAGATCCGCACATCCGGTATCCAGAAGCTGCATATACAGCCTTTCATAGTTCTCCGGCTCCAGCTCCTTTTCTCCTCCCTCGGAGGCTGTCCGGAAGGTAACAAGCAGAGGCAGCTCCCCAAGCACCGCTCTGAGCTTCGGCAGCATCTCCACTGCCTGTGAAGGATCCGAAAGATAGTCCAGACGCCATTCCACCAGATCGGCCGGCAGACCGCATATTCTTTCTGCCTCCTTTTGTACCCCTTCTTCTGTTTCTGCCACAATCGGGACACAGATCTTCGGAATTCCGTCTCCCAGCGTCAGCTGACGCACCTGTATACTTCTGTATCGTTCCATGCCATTTTCTCCTGTCCTTCGTCATCAAAAAGGCTGTCCGGATTCTACATCCGGACAGCCTGCTCCTGTCAATTTATGCAGCTTTACCGCTTATTCCTGGTCAGGAAAGACGGAATCTGAATATCATTCTCCTGAACATTGCTTCTTGGAGCTGCAGGCTTCTGAATACCCGGCATGGGCTTTGCACCCTGCTGCGGCATACCCGGACGCGCTCCTGCGGACGGCATCTGAGACTGAGGCGCCGCCGGTCTGACATTCTGCATACCCGGCGCGAACTTTCCTGCGTTCGGATATGTAAAGTTCGGAACTACCTTACCCAGAGACGGTGCGCTCTGCTTCTCCTCCGGAGCATGCAGCCCGGTAGCGATCACGGTAATTCTCGCATAATCCGTATTCTCCGCGTCATACATGGCACCGAAGATAATATTTGCCTCCTCTCCGGTCAGATCACGGATATAGCTTGCGGCATCGTTGGCATCCATCAGGCTGATATCACCGGAAATATTGATGATCACATGGGAAGCTCCGCTGATGGTCGTCTCAAGCAGCGGACTTTCCACTGCCTGCTTTACTGCTTCCAGAGCCTTGTCGTCACCCTTCGCCTCACCGATACCGATATGAGCGATACCCTTGTCCTTCATAACGGTCTGAACATCGGCAAAGTCCAGGTTAATAAGTGCAGGAAGATTGATCAGGTCGGTAATTCCCTGAACCGCCTGCTGCAGCACCTCGTCCGCCTTCTTCAGTGCCTCCGGCATGGTAGTCCTGCGGTCCACGATCTCCAGAAGCTTGTCATTGGGAATAACGATCAGCGTATCCACTGCTTCCTTCAGCTTCTCGATTCCGGCAAGTGCATTGTTCATACGGGTCTTGGCTTCAAATTTAAACGGTTTTGTCACAACACCGACCGTAAGAATACCCATATCCTTGGCAAGCTTGGCCACCACTGGAGCTGCTCCGGTACCGGTTCCGCCTCCCATACCACAGGTTACGAATACCATATCGGCATGCTTCAGTACTTCCTTGATTTCTTCAGCGCTCTCCTCAGCAGCCTTCTCTCCGATCTCAGGTCTTGCACCTGCTCCCAGTCCCTTGGTCAGCTTCTCTCCGATCTGAAGGGCCGTAGGGGATTTGCAGAGCTTTAATGCCTGACTGTCTGTATTAATTCCAACGAATTCAACGCCGGCGATCTGTTCATCGATCATGCGGTTCACTGCATTGTTGCCGGCTCCGCCGACACCAATTACAATTATCTTTGCAGCAGATTCTGTTTCATTTGTCATAATCTCTAACAAGGTAGTTCCTCCTTTATATCAACTTATCCATATTTATCGCAATTTTAAATAATATACTCATTTTATAATAAAGTTTTTTTCCCGATTAATCAATAGCAAATTTTATTTTTTTATGCATTTCCTGCCTTTTTCCCTATCCGTCATCCCCGTCAAAGATGATGCTCGTATTGTCCTCCGAGAAATTTTCCATATGAAGAACACCCTTTCGGGTCTTCAGATCCTCAATAAACGATGCAAGATTTGCCACCTTTTCATCGATCTTTTCTCCGGCTCCGAACAATACCTTCGCCTCATTAAAATAAAGGGTAATCTCCATCCTTTTTGACAAATAGATCAGATCCGGAAATACTCCGTTCTTGTCCAGTGCCTGGGTCAGGTTCAGTATCACCTGGAACACATGGTCATCCTCCACCGGAAGCTTCTCATACAGCGTCACCTCCGAGAATTTCAGTCCGCTGATCTTCGGCACACCCTCCAGAATTTCCGAGGAGCTCTCCACCACGATTCCGTCCTTGTCAAAATACAGGTTTGTCCCAAGATACTCCACATAACCGATCATCATTTTTTCATATACTCTTATCCGTATATGTCCGGCGGAGACCGCTTCCACCTCCAGCGTACTGATAAAAGGGATGTTTCCGAAACCGCCGGAGCTGCTCCTGGCCATCAGCAGGAGCGTGTTGGAATATCCCTTTCCCAGCACCAGATCTTTGATCTCTTCATCGGTATACCTTTCATTGCCCTCCACCGTCACTTCCCGCACCGCAAACACATTCAGGAAAACGGCTGCCGCAAAAAGAACCGCTGCCAGAACGGCTCCGGCCACTATCCATGTTCTGTTTTTTCTTCTCTTTACATCCAAAGGCATCACCTGTCATCTGTACTGTCTGTTACGGAAATCCCTGCTCCCAGCTTTCTTAAATCAGCTTCCATCCGCTCATATCCTCTGCGGATAAAGCCCTTATCCTCCACCATTGTTCTCCCGTCTGCCGCAAGGCCTGCCAGAATCAGTGCAGCCCCTCCCCGCAGCTCATGAGAAATAAGCCTGGCCCCGTGAAGCTTCGGTACCCCCTCCACGGTACATACCGGTCCGTCGATGGATACCCTTGCTCCCAGCTTTGGGAATTCCTCTGCCGCCCGGAACCGGGACTCAAAGATCGTTTCCCGGATACGGCTCTTTCCCTTCGCCCGAAGAAGCACTGCCAGAAGCGGCGACTGAAGATCCGTCGGAAATCCCGGATAGGGACGGGTCTCCAGAAAATCCACCCCCAGGTACTCATCCATTCTCTTCACATAAATATACTCTTCGGTCTCACGAACCGTAAGCCCCATGCCGGACAGCACAGTAAGAAGCGCCTGTACCTGCCCCCAGGGCGGATTGAGGACGGTTACCTCACCGCCGGCTGCCGCAGCAGCCAAAAGATAGGTTCCGGTTACGATCCGGTCCGACATTACCGTCAGCTCCGCATCATGAAGCTCTTTTACTCCCCTCACCCGGATATATCCGTTTCCCCGGTTTTCAATATCCGCACCCATGGCACGAAGAAGCCGGCAAAGCTCCGGGATTTCAGGTTCCCTGGCCGCATTCACAATCTCCGTTACTCCTTTGGCCAGGACCGCTGCCAGCAGGATGTTCTCCGTGGCACCCACACTGGACTTTGCAAGTTCAATTCTCGCACCGGTAAGCACCGGTGCCTTTACATACATATATTCCTCCTCCTGCCGGATATCCGCCCCCATTTTCTGAAGTGAGGACAGATGCAGGTCTATGGGGCGCTCCCCGATGACACAGCCTCCGGGTCTGGAAAGCACCGCTTTCTTTCTCCTGCCCAGCAGAGCTCCAAGAAGGATGACGGAGGAACGCATCCTTTTCGCTTCCTTTGCCGGAACGGTCTCGGAACGCACCTCATAGGCATCAATGATCACCGTATGCCCCTCCCAGTTCACCGTACAGCCCAGGTGTTCCAGAATTCTTATCATGCAGAATACATCATCGATTCTGGGACAATTGTGAAGCACCACACTGCCCCGGCAAAGAAGCGCAGCTGCCATCATAGGCAGAACCGCGTTTTTGGAGCCCTGAACCGTAAGCTCTCCGTTAAGGGGTCTGCCGCCCTCTATCTCATACCGAACCACAGCCAACCTCCCGTCAAAAGATGTCCGCAGCGTTCTGCGGTCTCTTCCGCATTATACTTTACTATATGCAGAAGCCGTCTCCTTGGTACCGTCTCTTCGCTATAATTTCGTTCTGGAAGACACACTCAGGGCAAGCCCCATCTCAGCCAACAGAAAGCACACGGAAGTACCTCCATAGCTGACAAACGGAAGGGTGATCCCAGTATTGGGGATCGAATTGGTAACCACTGCAATATTCAAAAGGACCTGTATGGAAATATGTCCCATGATGCCCGCCGCGATCAGTGCTCCGAACAGATCCTCCGCATGCATCGCAATGACCATAAAGCGCCAGATCAGAAGCAGGAACATCAGAATCAGGAGCAGTGCTCCGGCAAGCCCCAGCTCCTCACAGATAATGGAGAAGATCATATCATTCTGGGCCTCCGGCACAAAGCCGAGCTTCTGCATGCTTCCTCCCAGTCCTTTTCCGAAAATTCCTCCGGACCCGATGGCATAAAGTCCCTGGAGCGTCTGATATCCCTTCTCGTAATTTTCCGGATTTCTCCAGATGGCAATCCGCTCCAGGCGATAGCTTTCCAGGCTCAGAAAAACAGCAATAAAACCCACACCTGCTGCTCCCATAAACAGAAAGGGCATATATTTGGGACTGGACACGAAAATGAGAAGAAATCCAATGCCCAGTATGATGATAGCCGTACTCAGATTGTTCGTTCCCACCAGCCCCACAACAGGCATGAGAAATAACATTATCTTTATAAGAGAGCGCATCCGGTATATCCGCTTTCCCTCCCGCTCCACCAGCCAGGCAAGAAACAGAATAACTGCGATCTTGGCAAATTCCGAGGGCTGAAAGGACAGCGGTCCCAGCGCAAGCCATCGTTTGGAACCGTTGTATTCCTTTCCGATGACCAGCACCAGAGAGCTCAGAATCAGAGACAGCAGATATGCCGGCACTGCCAGCCTTTTCAGCAGCCGGTAATCCATATGGGATATGAACACCATGGCGGCTATGCCGAGCGACGTGGCAAACAGCTGCTTTTTGAAATAATATCCGGCATCCTGAAACTTCACATATCCGTTATAGGCGCTTGTACTGTAAAGCATGACCAGCCCGAACACCGTAAGTATACATACCAGCACAAACAGCGTGACATCCGCGCTTCCTCTGTGCTTCGCATAAAACTCCTCCTTCGGCTTCTCCTGGTCCATAGGCGCGCCCCCGTTAAAGCTGTTTTACGAATTCCTTGAATTTCCTTCCTCTTTCCTCGTAATTCCTGAACATTCCCCAGCTCGCACAGGCAGGCGAGAGAAGTACCGCATCCCCCGGCACAGCATGATCTGCGCAGTAGGCAATGGCTTCCTCAAAGGTATCTGCAAGCACCGTATCGGTAAACCCGCACCTAAGCGCCGCATCCCGGATCTTTTCCCGGGTCGCTCCTATGAGCACCAGCCCTTTGACTTTTCCGTCAAACGCACGGATCCATTCCTCATATTCCGAGTTTTTATCGTAACCTCCGCCGATCAGCCAGGTTGGCCGGGTCATCGCCTGAATTCCCTTGATCGCTGCATCCGGATTGGTTCCCTTGGAGTCATTATAATAGGCGACGCCTTTCTTTTCCGCCACAAATTCAATCCGATGCTCCACTGCCTGAAATCTTCTCAGTGTCTTTCGGATGCTCTCCATGGGAACCCCCATATGAAGAGAAATACCGACAGCGGCCATCACATTTTCATAATTATGCCGGCCCAGCAGATTTAATTCCGAAATATCACAGACCTTTTCCTTTTCAGCATCCATCCGGCACCAGATAGAGGTTCCGTCGAACCACAGTCCTTTCGGGAGCTCTCCTGCTCCGGAAAACCAGATCACCCTCGTATGAAGCTGCTCTCCGAATGCGCGGAGCACTTCATCCTCATAATTCAGCACACAGGCATCCGTTTCTGTCTGATTCCTTGTGATATCCTCTTTTGCCTTAATATAGTTTTCCATTGTATGATGGCGGTTCAGATGATCTGGCGTAATATTCAGAATCGCACTGACCTGCGGATGGAAGGTATCAATGGTTTCCAGCTGAAAGCTGGATATCTCGGCAACCGTCACGGAATCCTCTCCGGTCTTTGCCGCCTGCTCCGTATATGGGATTCCGATATTTCCCACTACAAATACGCTGTCATAATAATCCTTCATAATTTCCCCGGTCAGGGCAGTCGTTGTCGTCTTCCCATTGGTTCCTGTGATAGCCGCCACACGTCCTTTCGCGAACCGGTATGCCAGCTCCACCTCGCCCCATATGGGCAGGCCGTCCGACCGAAGCTTCAGAATAAACGGAAGATCCGTTGGTACTCCAGGGCTCAGCACCACGAGGGAAAGCTCCTTTTCCCAGGTTTCATCGAATGCTCCCAGCCGGATTTCAACATCCCGTTCCGTCAAAATCTGCTTTCGGATCTCATCTTTGTCCAGTTTTTCGTTTCCGTCATATAAAATCACATCTTTATCCTGGGATAACAGAAGCCCCGCGGCCGCAATACCGCTTTTTCCGCTCCCGACCACCAGTACCTTTTTATCAAAAAATCCCATCCGGATCTCCTCCTTTTTATCCTTATACAGGCACATGTCCTGCCCTCTGTCAGATTCCCATAAGAGCGATCAGGCAGAGCAGCGCCGTCACGATGGAAAATACCGCGACAACTCTCGTCTCCGACCAGCCGCAGAGTTCAAAATGATGATGGATGGGAGCCATTTTGAAAATACGCTTCCCATGGGTCAGTTTAAAATAACTGACCTGAAGAACGACAGAAAGCAGCTCCGCCGCATAAATAAAGCCAACGATCAGGATAAACAGCGGCATCTGCATCATATATGCCGTTCCTGCCACAAAACCGCCCAGTGCCAGGGAACCCGTATCTCCCATAAACACACTGGCAGGATACACGTTAAACAGCAGGAACCCGAGAAGGCCTCCCACCACCGCACAGGTAATCGGATGGATTCCGCTTTCCGTTCCGACTGCCACAACGGTAAAGAAGGTCGCTACCAGAACCGTGACACTGGAGGAAAGTCCGTCCAGACCATCCGTAAAATTCACACCGTTCACCGTTGCCAGCACGGTAATAAACAGCAGCGGGATGGAAAGGATACCGATATCCCAGTAATAGCCTCCGGAGAACGGCACAAGAAGCGTGAGCTCAACATCCGTATAATGCACCAGATAAAACGCAAAAATCCCGGTCACCAGAAACTCTCCGATCAGCTTCTGCCACGGCAGCAGTCCGTCCGACCGTCTCAGCACAACCTTCAGATAATCATCCAGAAATCCGATCAGCCCAAAGCCCAGCGTCAGAAACAGCACCGGGAGCACCTTCGGATATTCCCTCAGATAGATCAGGGAGGTCACCGTAATGGCAATGAGGAAAATGATCCCGCCCATGGTCGGTGTTCCGGCCTTCTTCAGATGGGACTGGACCCCTTCCTTTCGCTCGGTCTGGGAAAGCTTTAAGCTTCTCAGAAACGGAATCAGTACCGGACCTAAAACGGCACTGACAGCAAACGCGATTAATACCGGCATAACGATTGTAGAATTCATAACGCACCTCTTATTTCTTTCGTTTTCTGCAGTCTGCAGATCTTTTTTGATCCTGCTGCAATCCTAAGACAGTATAAAACTTTTCTGTCAGTATGTAAAGCTCTGCACAGTTTCCTTTTCGATTCCCAGATAGGGAAGAATGTTGTCAAAAATCTCTTTAAGGACCGGGGCCGCAATCGTTCCTCCATAGTAGATCCCCTGGGGGTTATAGATGATCACAAGGCCCAGGATCTGTGGATCCTGCGCGGGCGCAAATCCGATAAAGGAGGAAATGTATTTATGTGCACTTCTCGGCAGCGTCTGGGAGGTAGCGGTTTTTCCTCCGATGGAATACCCCTCGATACAGGCATTCTTCCCGGTTCCTTCGGATACCACCTTCTCCAGGATTCCCCGTACCGTCGCACTGGTTTCCTCAGAAACGATCCGCCCCTTCGTCCCATCATCCAGCTTTTTCACCAGATCCCCGTCCCGGCTGCGGATCTCAACGCCGAAATGGGGCGTCACCCGCATGCCTCCGTTGATCAGGGAGCTGACCGTTGCAGCAAGCTGAAGCGGCGTGATCTGAAAGGACTGGCCGAAGGACACGGTGGCCAGCTCCACCTGCCCGATATTTTCTTTTCGATGCATGATGGTGCCCGCCTCACCCGGAAGATCTACCCCGGTCTTCTCAAGAAGACCGAACTGCTGAAAATATTTATACATATTATCCACGCCCAGGCGAAGTCCAACCTCTATGAAAACCGGATTGCAGGAATTCATGGTTCCCTGCACAAAGGTCTCCGCCCCGTGTCCGGCAGTTTTATGACATCGGATTCTCCGGTCTTCCACAATTTTATAGCCCGGACAGTAGAAGCTGTCATCCAGGGATACCACCTTCTCCTCCAGGCCGGCAGATGCCGTGATGATCTTAAAGGTGGAGCCGGGTTCATATGTATCATTGATACATCCGTTTCTCCACATCTGATTTAAAAGATCCTGGCGCTCCTGCTCTGTCAGTCCCTCCGTATCCGTTCCCTCCGGAAGCGTAAACGGATCATTCAGATCAAATTCCGGCACATTTACCATGGCAAGAATTTCTCCGTTCTGAGGATTCATAAGCAGCACCGACACCCGGTCTGCCTGTTTTTCCTCCATCACCTTCCCGGCTGCCTGCCCGGCATACATCTGGATATTGCTGTCCAGACTGATATATAGATCCAGACCGTCCACCGGATCGATCCTTCCCTCTGCCGCATTTTCGATCTCCACACCTCTTGCATCGGTCAGCGTCAGAATCTGCCCGGGCGTTCCCTTCAGATATTCCTCATAGGTTACCTCAAGACCGATGATCCCCTGATTATCACTTCCGGTAAAGCCGAGCACCTTGGAGGCCAGGCTCCCCATCGGATAATAACGCCGGTAATCCTCATCCACCTTCACGCCTGCATAATTTTCTGCCCGGATCCGGTCTCCGGTTCCTTTATCCACATTGGATTTCACCAGCTCCCTCAGACTGACCTTCTCCACTTTTTTTCGGACCGTCTCCTCATCCATATCCAGCTCCCTGCAAAGCATGGAAATAATTTTCTCCGGTTCCTTTATCTGGCTGTGAATCACCGATATGGTGCAGACCGACCGGTTATCCGCCAGAACCTTTCCGGCCGCATCTATGATTCTTCCCCGAGCCGCTTTGATATCCCGCTCCCGTTCATGAAGCTCCTGCGCTTTTTCGGCATAATACCCGGCATCAAAGACCATCAGATAGACAAGTCTTGCACAGAGCCCGATCATCATGCACAGAATAAGAAGAAAGGTTATCAGAATTTTCCGCCTGTTCCAGGTTTTATTCTTTTTCACAGATAGGCCTCTTCCTAACGATTATTATAGTTTATGAGTGCCTGCCGTGAAATATTACTGATTCGGATCCAGCGCATCCTTCTCATCGCCGGTCATGGTATCCTCATCATTATCCGCCACACCGGAATATCCATCCGGCAGCACGGACCGGCCGTCCAGCGGTTCTCCCGTATTCGGATCCAGATTATGCTCTGCCGCATACTCCGGGTCAATGTTCAGTCCGTCAATGACCCTTCCGGTCTCTGTGACAACCACCTTCTGCTGATCGCTCTCATCCGATTCCCCGGCAGCCTCTTCTTTTGCAGCCTCCTCTTCCTGTCCCTCCGCGGGCTGTTCCTGTGTCACACTCTCCGTGGGATAAATATTCATATAAGGAAGAATATCCTTCATAATGCTGGCAAAAACCTCCTGAGCATAGGTGCTGTGAGCCTGATCCTCCACATTCGGTTCATCAATCACTACATATACCACTACCTGAGGATCATCGATCGGTGCAGCACCGATAAAGGATATGACATAATTCTTCTTGTCACGGGGAAGCTTCTCTGCGGTCCCGGTCTTTCCGCCGATCCGGTAGCCCTCCACGGCCGCCGTGCCTCCTGTACCGGTCATCACCCCGTCTCCGGCCACTACGTGATAGAGATACCGTTTCATGGTTTCGGAGGTCTGCTCAGATACCGTTCGTTTCATAACAACAGGTTCCACTGATTTTACCGTAGCACCGTTTCTGTCCACAATCTCCTTAACCACATGCGGCTGATAATAGGTTCCCCCATTGACAACAGAGCAGAATGCGGACGCTACCTGAACCATGGTCGTATTATAGCCCTGTCCGAACGAATAGGCTGCCAGGTCGGTAATTGTCATCTCGTCCGCACGGCTCTTAAGTCCGGCCGCCTCTCCGGGCAGATCGATGCCGGTCTTTTTACCCAGGTTGAAAACATCCATATATTTCATAAAATCATCATTGCCGATGCGCATGGCCATCTGCATGAGGGCTGCATTACAGGATTTCATCAGTGCCTGATCCGTGGTCAGGACACCATGTCCCCAGACATTGGAGCAATGAATCGTATGATCTCCCACCTCCAGGGAACCCACACAGGTCCACGGATCCCCGTCCCGGACCTTTCCGGTCTCCAGACCCGCAGAAATAGTCAGGGTCTTTACTGTAGATCCCGGCTCATATCCGTCAGAAATACAGTAATTTCTCCACAGGCTGTAGTAGGCCTCCCCAAGCTCTGTATCATCCATGGCATCGATCTCTTCCTGAGAATAAAGACCGCTTACCATCAGATCTCTGGGATTATTCAGGTTAAAGGCCGGATAGCCCGCCATTGCCAGCAGCTCTCCGCTGTCGGGATCCATAACGATCACTGCACTGTTTTTGCTGCCAAGGCCCTCGCGCGCCTCATTTGCATGGAGCTCATTGAATTCCTTCAGCTTATCCTCCACGATCTTCTGAATATTGGCATCGATAGTGGAAACTACCGTCTTGCCGTCCTCAGCTTCCTTCACAGTTTTCTGAAGCTCGGAATCCTCATTCAGATACCCGTATTCTCTTCCATTGATCCCGTTCAGCGTATCATTGTAATATTCCTCAATCCCCCATACACCCTGATTGCCGGAAACGGTAAACCCCAGAAGATCACAGGCCAGTGTATCGTAAGGATATCTTCGGACATAATCCTTTTCAAACCAGACTCCCGCGATATCCGGATTGTTTTTCCGATCCTTAAGAAGTGCCTCAAAATCCCGGATCTCATCCTTGGTCAGCTTCTTTGCCGCCACATAATACTGGCTCTCGGGCTTCTCTGAAACATGGGTACGGATCGCCTGAATATCCAGTTTGTCCCCGAAGCAGCTCTCCAGTGCCGCAAGCGTCGGCTCCAGATAACTGTCCTTTTCCAGAAGCTGCTTTGCGTCAATGATCACATTATAGACTTCCTCACTGGTGGCCAGTATCGTACCGTTGACATCGGTAATGTCACCTCTCCGGTACGGGATGGAAGCGCTGGAATATCCCTGCTGGGAAAGCACCTGCTTGGCATACTGTTCTCCGTTTTCCTTCTGAATTTTTGTGATCTGATAATTTAAACCAAGCAAAGCCAGCAGTACTATAATAAATATTACTGCCAGCTTTTTCTGCATTTTGCGGGTAAAGGAAAGGGGAGGAAGTCTCCTCCTCCTTACCCGCTGTCCTCTGTTCGATTGTAACCGTGCACTCTCTCTGTACGGTCGGTTGCTTCTGCCGTCTGATCTCTTTCTGCTCACCGCCAACACTCCTGCCTGTCATATTCTGTCCGATGTCCGGACGGCTTAAACGTAAGCCCGGATGTTATTTCCCAAAAAGAGCAGCCGCCTTGCTTTTGACACTCTCGTCTTCGGAATTCTTCGGCACATCCTGATACTGTCTCACATAATCCGTGGACTTGCTGTCATATAATACTACCTGATCTTCCGATGCATATACCATGCCAAGTTCTTCCATTGCGGTTTTGCGGATGCTTTCCAGATCCACAGAAGACATGACACGGTTATACTCCGCATCATTCTCCGCCTTCAGATCACTCAGCTCACTCTCCTTTGCATTGATGCTTTTCATGGTTGCAGTCACACTTGCCTGTATCTGAAGATAGCGTACGCAGCCCACAAGCAGCAGACCTGTGGCCAGCGCCAGAAACAGAACATATCCGATATTTACCTGAAGTGCCTTTTCCCGGGTCTCCTCCACCCGTTTCACGGCCCTGTTATGATCCTGTACTCTTCTCGATTTCGTCCGTTCCGGGACAGCCTCGATCTTGCGGACGGTATTCCCGTCCACATATGTCTCATAATATGCAGCAGCGTCTCTTCTGCTTCCTGCTTTTCTCATTCTGTTTGATGACGCCATGCTTCCACTTCCCATCTGTTTCTATCCTTCGGATCCGCGTTCAAATATCCGAAGCTTCGCACTTTTACTTCTCTTATTGTTCTCCAGCTCTTCTTCCGAAGGCAGAATCGGCTTTCTTGTAATGACCCTGCCTTTGGACTTCCTGCCGCATACACATACCGGAAGGTTCTTCGGGCAGATACACGGATCTTCATTTTTCCGGAAGATCGTCTTGACGATCCGGTCCTCCAGGGAATGAAACGTGATGATGCAGATACGTCCCCCGTCATTCAGGAGGTCAATCATATCGTCCAGATTGTCCCTCAGCACATCCAGCTCCCGGTTCAGTTCGATTCGGATCGCCTGAAAGGTGCGCTTTGCCGGATGGCCTCCGGTCATGCGGACCTTCATTGGGATGGCCGCCCTGATAATATCAATCAGCTCTCCGGTTGTCTCAACAGGCTTCTCCTGTCTTGCCGCCACAATATGCTTTGCTATATTCTTCGCGAACCGGTCTTCTCCGTAATCCCGGATAATCCGGTACAGCTCCGATTCACTGTACTCATTCACGATATCCCTGGCCGTCATTGTCTGCCTCTGATCCATCCGCATATCCAGCGGTGCATCCTCCCGGTAGGTAAATCCCCGTTCCGCAGTATCCAGCTGATAGGAGGATACTCCCAGATCCAGAAGAATCCCATCCACTTTCTCAATGCCAAGATCCTTCAGCACCCGGCGCATTTCGGAATAATTGCTTCGGACAATCGTTACCCGGTCACCGAATACCTTCAGCCTTTCCCCTGCGGCCTCAATGGCCGCTGCATCCTGGTCAATGCCGATCAGTCTTCCCCGGTTCGAAAGTCTGCTGCATACCTGGAATGCATGTCCTGCGCCTCCCAGGGTCCCATCCACATAAATCCCGTCCGGTTTAATATCCAGACCATCGATTGTCTCCTGCAATAATACCGATATATGATCAAAACTCATGTATCTTCTCCTACAATTCGATGCCGCGCTGTGCCATGCTGGCCGCAATATCGTCTACATCTCCGCTGGTACCTTCCCAGCGCTCCTTGTCCCAGATTTCGATATAATCTATCATTCCCGCCAGGACAACATCCTTTTCAATACCAGCTGCATTTCTAAGTGATGACGGAAGAAGGATTCTTCCCTGCTTGTCAAATTCGCACTCCGACGCTCCTGCCACAAAGTAACGCTTTAACTTACGATCCTCCGGGCTCAAAAGATTCATACTGCCGAATTTTCCCAGAAAGGCTTCCCAGGCTTCCGTAGAATACAGATATAGACAGCCATCCAATCCCTTCGTCACAACCACCCGGTCTCCCAGCTGTTCACGAAACTTTGAAGGAATTATGAGCCTGCCCTTTAAATCCACGTTATGTTGATATTCTCCCATAAACATACCGGATCACCTGCTCTTTCAGAAAGCGGCTCCATAATTCACCACTTTCTCACACCTAGTTACCACCTTTCACCACAATTCACCACTTGTAAGTCAATAATAGCCCATTTTTATAAAAATAGCAAGCAATAATAAAAAAAATCCGCAGAAAGTTTCATCTGCGGATTATTTATTCTGCGGGATTGAAGCAGCAGCCTGTTTCTATTATAATGAAACAGAAGGACGCCGGCATACCGGCGCCCATACCAAAGAGAATACAAATACTGAGGGAGGAATTAACAAATGAATCACAGACAGGAACCCGGCAAGCTGATCTCCGTCGCAGCCGTCATTCTTTTTACGGTTCTTCTTCTGGCCGCTTCACTTGGCGCTGCCACGGATCCGAAGGCCATTCTGGACGAAGCATCCAAAAAGAACGCAGAGCTCACCGATACCGACACTTTCATGCATATGGACATCGTCATGGGAATCCCCGACTCCGAAGCCGTTTCCGAAATGGCTGTCCAGATGGACATGGATATGAAGCTTACCGGCATGAATACCCCACAGATGGTATACCTTGCTGACACCACCATGACCATGGAGCTTGCCGGCATGAATCAGTCCATGAATACCCGTACCTTCTATACCGACGGATACTGCTATATGGATATGCTGGAACAGAAATTCAAATATGCCATGGATCTGGACAGCATGGTAGCATCTCTTCAAAACAATACTGCTCTCACAGAGCTCAGCTCTGATTTCATGAAAGACCTTTCCGCCAGGAAAGACGGTGGAAATACTATCATCACCTTTACGGGGGACCCGGAAAAAATGAACATCTATATTCAGGAGGTGTTTGCCTTCATGGGGCAGCAGATGCCCACCGAGGGTATGGATATGAATATCTCCGAATTCGGCGGAAGCTACACCGTCAATAAGGATGGCTATTATATCGCGGAAGACATTACCATGATTTTTTCCATGGCACTCACGGAAGATC
>JALERW010000071.1 GCA_022763925.1 Lachnospiraceae bacterium | reverse complement strand
GCTGCTGTTTGCAGGAGGCTTCGGTGTGATCGGTACAGGCGTGTATGGCAGACGAAGGAGAAGCTCCCGGGAAAAATAAACAGAATAAAATAGAATAACAGACAGCAAACACCCTGTAAGACATCAGACGCTTGCGGGGTGTTTTTCTGTCTGAATGCATGTATTTTTCGTGAAACCTTTGGAGCTTTCCGGGGGTCTAATCATCAGAACACAACAAAGGAGGTGCGGCATTTGATTTTTTTTCCGGAAAAGAGCAGAAAGGAAAAGAAGATAGAGCAGACTTTGCTGCAGAATTATGACAGATATTACCGGCTTGCATACAGCTATGTCCATTGTGAGGCGGATGCCGCGGATATTGTACAGAACGGTGCATATAAGGCAATTCTGCACAGTGATACGCTGAGGAAGGAGGAATATGTATCTACCTGGGTATACCGCATCATGCTGAATGAGACGTTTCGGTTTTTGAAAAAGGAGCGTCCGCTGATTTCGCTGGAGGAGCTTGATGTGGATAAGGGCAGGGAGGATACATATGAGAATCTGGACCTTCGAAGAGCGCTGAATGCATTGGCCGAGAAGGATAAGGCCGTCATTGAACTGAGGTACTTTGACGATATGAAGCTTACGGATATTGCCAGGGTACTGGATGAAAATGTAAATACGGTCAAGAGCCGGCTGTACCGTGGGCTGAGAAAGCTGAAGCTTGAACTGGAAGATGTGGGACAGTGGGAATAACAGGAAGGGAGAGAACAGAATGACAGAAAGGGATATGAAAAAATTAGAAGATATGAAGAAGCAATATGAAACTGCTGCAATGTCCCGGGAGCAGGAGGAGCGGATGAAAGAACGGATAAGTGAGGCAAAGCTGGAGAAGAGAAGGCGTAAAAGAAAACACAGGATCAGAAATATGACAGCAGCAGCGGCAGTGCTGGCGGTATTGGTAATCCTTCCCAATACATCTGCGGATGTGGCATATGCCATGAATCAGATTCCGGTGCTTGGAAAGCTGGTTGATGTGGTAACCTTCCGCGATTATCAGTATGAGAGTGAGCGGCATCATGCAGACATCGAGGTTCCGGAACTTACCGTTGGCGGAGAAGAACTTATGAACGAAGATGCGCAGACACAGGAGAACCTGAAAAAGACAGCCGGGGAGATCAATGCTGAAATCCAGAAGATCACGGATCAGATTGTGGCAGAGTTCGAGAAAAATATGGGAGATGAAGAGGGATATCAGGACTATATCGTGAAGCCGGAGGTTATCAATACAACAGAAGAGTATTTTACCCTGAAATTAATTTGCTATCAGGGAGCCGGAAGCGGTTCGGAATGGGATTATTTTTATACGATTGATCTGTCTTCCGGAGAACGTCTGTCCCTGAAGGATCTTTTTAAGGAGAATACCGATTATATTACAGTGATCAGCGAGAACATCAAAAAGCAGATGCGCGAACAGATGGCGGCAGATGAAAACGTATATTACTGGCTGGAGGATGAGGAGGTTCCGGAATGGAATTTCCAGGCGATCACGGATGAAACTTCGTTCTATCTGAATGAGAACGATGAAGTCGTCATTGCATTCAATGAGGGGGATGTGGCACCCATGTATATGGGCTGTGTGGAGTTTGTGATCCCATCGGAGGTAACGGCAGATATACGAAAATAGAATATCAAAAATGTCTTTCCATATACCCGGGAAGCGTGTAGTATAGAAGCAGGAAACATGAAAAATGCTTGATTGAGGTATCGGACATTGCAGAAGGAACGTATGGTTCAGAACATCATTTATGAGGACGAAGAGCTTCTTGTAGTATATAAGCCTGCAAAAATTGCAGTGCAGACAAAGCGTTTCGGGCAGATGGATATGGAAAGCCTTTTGAAGAATTATCTGGCCGGGAAAGAGGAGGGCTGTCCTGCGGGAAGGGCAGTTCCCTATCTGGCGGTCATCCATCGGCTGGATCAGCCGGTGGAGGGACTGCTGGTATTTGCGAAAACGCCGGAGGCGGCAGCTGACTTAAGCGTCCAGGCGTCAGGGAAGGATTCTATGCGGAAGGAATATCTGGCGGTGGTATGCGGGAGGCCGGATCAGCTGAAGGGGCAGCTGCGGGACTGGCTTCTGAAGGATGGGCGCACCAATACGTCCCGGGCGGTTCCGAAGGGAACGAAAGGGGCAAAGGAAGCGCTGCTTCAGTATGAGCTGCTGGAAACGTGTGCTGGAAGGAGTCTGCTTCGGATCCGGCTGCAGACCGGGAGACATCATCAGATAAGAGTACAGTTTGCCCATGCGGGGCTGCCGCTTTTTGGGGACTCCAAATATAATCCGGATCCGGGGGAGGGCTCTGTCGCACTCTG
>JALERW010000133.1 GCA_022763925.1 Lachnospiraceae bacterium | reverse complement strand
GAACAAATGGTTCGGGTTCTGGCCGAAAGAAACATCATGCTCAATCAGAAGCTTCGTTTTCTGTCCCGGCGCTCCACAAGAGAAAAGCTCCTGGACTATCTGTCCTTCATGTCCCGGCAGTCCGCTTCCCTTTCCTTCTCGATTCCCTTTGACCGTCAGGGACTGGCCGATTATCTGTGCGTAGACCGCAGCGCTATGTCGGCGGAGCTGTCCCGTATGCAGAAGGAGGGTCTTCTCTCCTTCCGGAAAAATCATTTCCGGCTGAATGCAGACGAGCATCCGGACATTCATCGGGAATCAGAATAAGAAAAAAAAGATGCCGATTTTATCGACATCTTTGAGTGGAGTAGACGGGATTTGAACCCGTGTCCAAAAGCCCATTCACTGTTCTTCTACTATTATAGTCCGTTCTTTGAAATTCCCTCTCCGGCACGGGAAAGGACACCCTTACCGGATCGGTAGCTTCATAATACTCTTACCTGTGCAAAGCTTTACAGATAAGGTTCCCTGCGGTTGTCGATGCCAGGTACCGGACTGCAGGACATCCGGAGCTGACAGCTGCCATTAGGCAGCGATTGCTAAATTATCTTCAGCGTTTATATTTAGATACATGTTTTACAAGGTCATGTTCCTCGAATAGCTTCACCAGTTGCAGAACCCCTGTCGAAACCAGTACTACCCCGTTACTGCATCCACAGCGTCCGAGCCTTCGTTCTGTGGAGTATCCTTATTATATCAGAACAGAACAAAATGTCAAGGCATCCCTGTCCTTCCGGTTCACCTGTATTTTGCCCCGCTTTCTAATTCAGATTCCGCACCTTGAATTCCCGTTCTGCTTCCCGGCGCATATCCTTTTTGGCTATATCCTGGCGCTTGTCATAGAGCTTTTTACCTCTTGCCAGCCCCATTTCCACCTTCACCAGGCTTCCCTTGAAATAAACCTTCAGCGGAACAATGGTATAGCCCTTTTCCTTAACCTTACCCAGAAGCTTATTGATCTCATACCGGTGCAGCAGCAGCTTTCTCGTGCGCAGCGGATCCTTATTGAAAATATTTCCCTTTTCGTAGGGGCTGATATTCATCTTATAAATAAACAGTTCCCCCTTATCCTCCTGAATGAAGGACTCCTTGATACTGCATTTTCCCATGCGCAGAGATTTTACCTCTGTGCCGTGAAGCACGATCCCCGTCTCATAGGTATCTTCGATAAAATAGTCATGATATGCCTTTTTATTATTGGCAATCAGCTTTACAGGCTCCTTTGCCATCCTGATCCTCCTCTTTATTCCCCGCCAGTCCATCCGGCATGTCCAGTTCAAAATCAATGGTTCGCATCAGAGGATCCGTTCCGGTCACCCGAATCCGCACCTTCTGACCCAGCTTATAGGAGCGGCCGTTTTCTTCCGCAGCCAGCTCATACGTATCCTCATGAAACACATAATATCCGTCGGTCAGACTGCTGACATGCACCAGCCCTTCAATGGTATTCGGAAGCTCCACATACAGACCGTAGGAGGTCACCCCGGATATCACGCCTTCAAAGCATTCTCCCATATGGTCATTCATGTATTCGACTTTTTTCTGTTTCTCCGTCTCCCGCTCGGCCTCGTCGGCGCGCCGTTCTGTCTCACTGGAATGCTTCGCTACCTCTTCCAGAATTGTCTGATAATGCGCAATCCGGTTTTCATTCATTCTTCCCCTCAGATTATCCTTGATGATCCGGTGAATCTGCAGATCCGGATATCTGCGGATCGGAGAGGTAAAATGACAGTAATACGGAGCTGACAGCCCAAAATGTCCGGTACAGCAGGTCGTATATTTTGCCTGCTTCATGGAACGCAGCGTCAGCCGGGAGATCAGCGCCTCCTCCGGCGTATCCTCCACCCGCTCCAGAAGCTTCTGCAGCTCCTTCGGATGAACATCTCCTTTCCCCGCCCGCATGGAATAACCAAAATTATTGATGAACGCGGAAAGCTTCAGGATCTTCTCCGGATCCGGCGCATCATGGGTCCGGTAAACAAAGGGCAGCTCCTGCCAGAAATAATCCTCCGCCACAGTCTCATTGGCAATCAGCATGAACTCCTCTATGATCCTGGTAGCCACATTCCGTTCATAAGGACGGATATCCAGAGGATGCCCCTTCTCATCCAGAATCATCCTGGTCTCCGGAAAATCGAAATCGATCGATCCCCTCATCTGCCGTTTTTTCCGAAGAAGCTTCGCCAGCTCTTCCATCCGTTGAAACATGGGAACATAAGGCTCATATTTCTGAATTTCCTCCGGATCCTGATCTGCCAGTATTTTCTTCACGCTTGTGTAGGACATCCGCTGATCCACATGAATAACCGTCTCCGCAATTTTATGAGAAACCACATTTCCCTTCCCGTCAATGGTCATCATGCAGCTCAACGCCAGACGGTCCTCTCCTGCATTCAGGGAACAGATCCCATTGGACAGCTTATGCGGAAGCATGGGGATCACCCGGTCCGCCAGATATACACTGGTTCCCCGCTCATATGCTTCCCTGTCCAGAGCGCTTTTTTCCTGCACGTAATTGCTCACATCCGCGATATGGACACCCAGAATATACTGTCCATCCTTCTCTGTAACAGAGACCGCATCGTCCAGGTCCTTCGCATCTTCTCCGTCGATCGTGACCATCTGCCAGTCCCGAAGGTCCATCCTTCCGGCCATATCTGCCGTACTCACCGCATCCGGTGTCCGTTCCGCCTGATTTTTCACCTTTTCCGGGAACTCCGTCGGCAGATCATACGCGCGGATAATGGACAGAATATCTACCCCGGGATCATGAATATGCCCCAGGATCTCAAGAATCTGCCCCTCCGGATTCCTGTTCTTTCCATTCCCGTAATCGGTAATCCGGGCCACCACCTTATGTCCGGTGACAGCGCCTCTGCTGTATTGCAGCGGAATAAAGATATCCTGGGAAAATTTCAGATTGTCCGGTACAACAAACCCGTAGCTTCCGCTGTTTTCATACGTTCCGACAATCTGCTCCACTCCCCGGGCCAGAACCCTGACCACCCTGCCTTCCTTACGCTTCCCGGTGCTTCCCGGCAGAAGCTCAATCTCTACCGTATCCTGATGAAGGGCACCGTTGGTCTTATCCTCCGGAATATACACATCCTCCTTATCCCCTTCCACCGTTACAAATCCGAATCCTTTCGGATTGCCGCGGTATATACCGGTCAGATATCTGGGTTCTGCTTTGGAATATTTTCCGCGCTTTGATAAAACAATTTTCCCCTCATCAACAAGTTCATCCAGCACCTGCGAAAGCTCCGCCCGTCTTTCCCGGGGGATCCCAAGCAGAATTGCGATCTCCTTGATTTTCATCGGAGTATATAAGTCATCACAGATAAACTGATAGATCGTTTCTTTTCTGTCCTTCAGCTGCTGCGTCATACTGCTTCCTTTCCCATACAAATCGAACAGACATACATCCGCCCGGCTCGCTGCCAAAAAAAACACGCTCCTGTGAGCGTGTTTTCATCAGTAGTTAAAAGACTTTTAAATTCAAAATCAATCCCAGGATAATGAACAGAGCTCCGAGTACCACCGTTACCTTTATCATAATTCCTTCCCTGGAACGTCCTTTATTCTTGCTCCAATACGTATCAGAAGCTCCGCTCAGGGCTCCGAGGCCCGCGTTCTTCCCCTCCTGAAGCAACACCACAACGCTCAATGCGATACAATCCAATACAAATACTATTGTTAAAATAACTCTTAAAACTTCCACTCAATTACACCTCCTACGGCTAAACCGAATTTAAGTTTATCACAGAGGGGCGCTTTTTTCAAGTAGATTTTGAAATATTTGCTATTCCTCTTTGCGGGAATCAAAGGGATTCCGGTACTGTGCGGTTTCTCCCAGCTGCTCCTCCAGTCTCAGCAGCTGATTGTATTTTGCGGTCCGGTCAGAGCGGCACGGTGCCCCCGTCTTAATCTGGCCTGCATTGACAGCCAGTGCGATATCCGCAATGGTTGTATCCTCCGTTTCGCCGGAGCGATGAGAAATGACAGCCGCATAGCCCGCCCGGTGCGCCACATCAATGGCCTCAAAGGTTTCACTCAGGGTTCCGATCTGATTTACTTTGATCAGAATGGCATTTGCCGTGTGGATTTTGATTCCCGCACGCAGGCGATTGGCATTCGTGACAAACAGATCATCTCCCACCAGCTGAATGCGGCTGCCCAGGCGCTCGGTCATATACTGCCAGCCCTCCCAGTCATCCTCATCCAGTCCGTCCTCGATGGAAACTACCGGATAACGTTCTGTCAGATTTTCGTAGTAAGCCACCATCTCCCTGGCGTCCCGGACGACCCGTTCCCCTTTCATTTTGCTTTCTCCCGGAAATTCATATATTCCGGATCCCGCATCATAGAGCTCACTGGCTGCAGCATCCAAAGCAAAGGCAATATCCTCCCCGGGCCGAAAGCCTGCCTTCTTCACTGCTTCCACCATCAGCTCCAGTACCAGTTCGGAGGATGGCAGATCCGGAGCAAATCCTCCTTCGTCCCCCACAGCTGTGGAAAGTCCCTTTTTACTCAGCACCTCTTTCAGCTGATGATAGACCACCGTACACATGCGAAGTCCTTCCTTAAAGCTTTTTGCTCCCACCGGCATAACCATGAATTCCTGCAGATCCACTGTATTGTCTGCATGCCTTCC
>JALERW010000111.1 GCA_022763925.1 Lachnospiraceae bacterium | reverse complement strand
TCTGTTTTATGTGATAAAGGGTCACTCCGACATATAAGGCAGCTGCCTCTTTAAAATTCCGAAGATCCAGGCCGGTCAGCTTCTTGATCCGGTCCATGCGGTAAGAGAGGGTATTCTTATGAATGTGAAGGATGTCCGAGGTTTCCGTTGCGTTGAAACGGCATTCACACCATACTTTGATGACCTGCATCAGGTTGTCCCCATCTTTCTGCTCGGTAAGCACTCGGAGGTTGTCGTCGAAAAAGGACTGATATACATCTTCGGAAATATTGTAAACAAGCCGTTCCAGATAGCTCTGCCGGATAAAGAGAATCCCGGATGGATCCCCGGACAGCTTGCAGATCTGAAGGGCCTCGTGTGCTTCAAAATAAGCCTTGCGAAGGCCTGCCACACCGTGGGTCGTGGAGCTGATGCCGATATGGACGTTGTGTCCGGATAAACGCAGGGTATCCAGCAAGATGTTTGCTCTCTGGCGAATGACATTCTGTTCCCGTTCCTTTTCGCTGTAATCAACCACGTGGGAAAAAACAGTAAATTTATCCGGTGTGATTTTGACATAAAAATCCTGAGGATCTGTAAAAACTCTGCGTATGATGCGGCTGTAATTCCTGAATTCTGAAATGGTCTGGCCCGGAAGATACAGTGCCTCTACAACAAAAACTACCCTCTGCAGCGTAAGGTCATATCCCAGAGCCTGGCCGTGGCGGAGAATGGTTTCTTCTTCTGCGCCATTGGGCGCTCCGTAGGAAACGATTTCGGTAAGAAGATCATAATGCCCCTGTTCCCGGAGATCATCCATTTCCTGATTCAGATGATCTTTCAGAAAAACCTCCACGAACATGCGGATCAATTGGCCGAACTGAGCAACATCCTCCAGCTGTCCCGTGATACCCACAGAGCCGACAATATTTCCGGAAAGGGAAACCGGGAACGTGACCCCGGGACGTGTACCTGCATATTTGGCACAGGCTTCGGCATTGAGGTAGGCGGGCTTGCGTCTCTTCATTACTAATAAGGAAGCTTCGTGAAGCGAGTTGATTCGATTCGGGTCTGAGCTTCCGATCACGTATCCGTTCTCATCAGTGATCAGGACACCGTGATTAATGATTTTGTCTGCTTCACAAGCAATTTCCTGGGCGATTTCAGGAGTCAGCGGTTTCATGGAGACACCTCCTGTGTGATGAGCGTTTTTGCCATAATCTTACTACTTATGTTACTCTATTTTGGATAATATGTCCAGCGGCAATGGAAAACAATGATCATTATACAGAATACCATTGTATAAGGAAGGCTTTTGTATTATATTTTAAATAAATGAGAAAATGAAACAGAAAAAGTACGTTACAGCGAAAAAGGAGGGGTTATCGTGTACGATCTGGCAATTATTGGAGGAGGGCCTGCAGGTTATTCTGCAGCGCTTGAGGCTGCAGGACGGAACATGCGGGTGGTTTTGTTTGAATACAGGCAGCTGGGGGGCACCTGTCTGAACCGGGGCTGTGTACCCACGAAGTATTTGTCGCATGTGGGGAAAAAATATTATGAGGCAAGCCGCGCTGACAGTGACGGAATCAGCTGCTCTTCGGTAAATATAGATTTTTTAAAGACAGCGGACCGGATGCAGAAGATTGTAACGGAGCTGAGGGAACAGCTGGAGTCCTTTCTGCTTTACGGGAATGTGGAAATTATAAGTGGAGAGGCCAAAATCACAGGGGACCGGAAGGTCGTGTGTGAGGGAAAGACCTATGAGGCACAGAATCTTCTGATCGCCACCGGGTCTGCACCTTCAGAGCCGCTCCTTCCCGGTGCAATAACGAGTGATGAGCTTCTGAAGCTGAATAAAATACCGGAAAAGCTCCACGTCCTTGGAGGCGGCGTGGTAGCTGTGGAGTTTGCACAGATTTTCCGGATGCTGGGCAGTGAGGTGACACTTTCCATAAGGGCGAACCGGATCCTTCGGAAATGGGATGAGGAGATTGCCGAGGCAATGACCCGCAGTATGAAGGAGAGGGGAATCCGTATACAGACCAACTGTGATTTTAAAGACCTTTCCATCGGTGACGGCAGTGTTGTTTTGTCAGCCGCAGGAAGAAAGGCTGTTCTTCCGCCGACAGAAAACATTGTGTTTGATCTCGGCGCGGGCGGAGGAATTCTTGTGGATTCCTGCGGCAGAACCTCTGTCAGGGGAATTTATGCGGCGGGTGATGTTGTGGAAGGAAGCCCTCAGCTTGCCCATGTGGGAATGGAACAGGGGAGACGTGCGGTACGTCATATGGCAGGGCTTGCACTTTCACAGGAGGCAGCTGTGGTACAATGTATTTATGCGGCTCAGGAGGCGGTGTCCGTCGGACTTACCGAGGAGGAGGCAAAAGCCAAAGGCCTTTCGGTTGTTGCCGTAAAACAGTCGATGGCTGCCAATGCGAGAGCCATGATCGTAAAACAGACGGACGGATTTACGAAGATCGTGGCAGAAAAGGAGAGCGGAAGGATCGTGGGAGCACAGCTTATGAGTGAACGGGCCGGAGATATGGCTACAGAGCTGGCACTGGCGATCGATCGCAAAATGACGGTGAGTGAGCTGCTTTGCTCCGTAAGACCGCATCCCAGCTTTTGTGAGGCCATTACGGATGTCCTGCGGGCGATGGAAAATCAGCTGGAAATCAGGGAACCGAAAAAGGACAGCCAGGAAAGTCAGGAAGCTAAGAGCGGGCGAAAGGGAGGCCTTCTGCGATTCCTGAAATAGAGCTTCCTTTTGCCGGGATGATTTTTAAAAAATCGATATTTACAAGCAGAAGAAAATATGTTATAGTAACCAAGTATGAGTTTAGCCGATATTCAGAGTCTGGACACTCCGACCTTTCTCTTAATATACGGCGGTTGAAAATTTAAGGAGGAACAGCTATGATAGCAAAGGACAAGAAGCAGGCGATTATCGCAGAGTACGGAAGAACACCGAATGATACCGGTTCACCGGAGGTTCAGGTTGCAATCCTGACCGCAAGAATTCAGGAGTTAACGGATCATTTAAAGAATCATCCGAAGGATCATCATTCAAGAAGAGGTCTTCTTAAAATGGTTGGTCAGAGAAGAGGTTTACTGGCTTACTTAAAGAAAACTGATATTGAAAGATACCGTGCTTTAATCGAGCGTCTGGGACTCAGAAAATAATTTGGAAACTAAGGGGCGGAATGAGAGTTCCGCCCTGTTTTCGGTTTTCGAGACCAGGAAATCGGCAATGAATTATAGGCAGAAGATAGGGTCCGAGACCACTGAAAAGCGCAGCAGAAGCTTGCGGATGCTGTTTGGGCCGTGTTTTTCAGTAGTTTCGGTATCTTCTGCCATAAGAAAATATATTTTATGAAAAGGAGATACAGCTATGTATAAGAGTTTTTCAATGGAACTGGCCGGCAGAACCCTTACCGTTGATGTGGGCAGGGTTGCAGCTCAGGCAAACGGCGCGGCTTTCATGCATTACGGCGATACCACGGTGCTTTCCACGGCTACCGCTTCTGAGAAGCCCAGAGACGGAATTGACTTTTTCCCGCTTTCTGTAGAGTATGAAGAGAAGTTATATGCTTCGGGAAAAATTCCGGGAGGCTTCAATAAGAGAGAGGGAAAGGCATCTGAGCATGCCATATTGACATCCCGTGTCATTGACCGTCCGATGCGTCCGCTGTTCCCGAAGGATTACCGGAATGATGTTACCTTAAATAATCTGGTAATGTCCGTAGATCCGGAGTGCGCTCCGGAGGTGGTTGCAATGCTTGGCTCTGCCATCGCAACCTGCATTTCCGATATCCCGTTTGACGGACCGTGTGCCATGACTCAGGTGGGTCTGATCGACGGTGAATTTGTATTTAATCCCAGCTATGCACAGGAGAAGATCTCCGATCTGCAGCTCACGGTTGCCTCCACCAGAGAAAAGGTTATTATGATCGAGGCGGGTGCCAATGAGGTTCCGGATGATAAGATGGTTGAGGCAATCTATGCGGCACATGCGATGAACCAGGAGATCATTGCCTTTATTGACAAGATCGTTGCGGAGTGCGGAAAGGAAAAGCATTCCTACACCAGCTGCGCGGTTCCGGAAGAGCTGTTCGAGGCTATTCGTAAGATCGTTTCGCCGGAAGAAATGGAAGAGGCGGTATTTACCGATGTAAAGCAGGTGCGTGAAGCAAACATCAGCGCAATCAAGGATAAGCTGGCAGAAGCCTTCGCTGAGAACGAGGAGTGGCTTGCGCTTCTGGATGAGGCTGTTTATCAGTATCAGAAGAAGACCGTTCGTAAGATGATCTTAAAGGATCACAAGCGTCCGGACGGAAGAGCAATCACCGAGATTCGTCCGCTGGCTGCTGAGGTGGATATTATTCCGAGAGTGCATGGCTCTGCCATGTTTACCCGCGGGCAGACACAGATCTGCAATGTAACGACTCTGGCACCGCTGTCTGAGGCACAGAAGCTGGACGGCCTGGATGAGACCGTTACCTCCAAGAGATATATGCATCAGTATAATTTCCCGTCTTATTCTGTAGGTGAGACAAAGCCCAGCAGAGGACCGGGAAGACGTGAGATCGGTCACGGAGCCCTCGCGGAGAGAGCGCTGATTCCGGTGCTTCCCAGTGAGGAAGAGTTCCCTTACGCGATCCGGAGCGTATCCGAGACCTTTGAGTCCAACGGCTCCACCTCTCAGGCGAGTGTCTGCGCATCCTGTATGTCCCTGATGGCTGCCGGCGTCCCGATCAAAAAGCCGGTTGCCGGTATTTCCACAGGACTGGTAACAGGGGACAGCGATGATGATTATATCGTTCTTACCGATATTCAGGGCCTGGAAGACTTCTTCGGTGATATGGACTTCAAGGTTGCCGGAACAAAGGACGGTATTACCGCGATTCAGATGGATATCAAGATTCACGGACTGACAAGACCGATCGTGGAGGAGGCAATCAGAAGAACGCATGAGGCAAGAGATTATATTCTGGATCATGTAATGCTTCCTTGTATTTCCGAGCCTAGAAAGACCGTAGGCAAGTATGCGCCGAAGATTATCCAGATTATGATTGATCCTGCCAAGATCGGTGATGTGGTAGGTCAGAGAGGAAAGACCATTAACACGATCATCGAGCGTACCGGTGTGAAGATCGATATCACCGATGACGGAGCGGTATCTGTATGCGGAACCGACCAGGAGATGATGGATAAGGCTGTGGAAATGATCCGGATCATTACAACAGACTTTGAAGCCGGTCAGATTTTCAAGGGAACCGTTGTAAGCATTAAGGAGTTCGGTGCATTCATCGAGTTTGCGCCCGGCAAGGAGGGAATGGTTCACATTTCCAAGATCGCCAGGGAGCGTATCAATCACGTGGAGGATGTGCTTACCCTCGGTGATAAGGTGACGGTGGTATGCCTTGGAAAGGACAAGATGGGAAGAATCAGCTTCTCCATGAAGGATGTTCCGAAGGAAGCAAAATAGTATCGTACATTATAATAGTATCGTACATTATATAAGGAAAGGCAGCCGTCAGGGCTGCCTTTTCCTGAATTCGAAGGTGGCATTTGTGCCTCAATCATGGTATAATAAATAAACTACGAGTAAGGGAGGCGGCGTTTTCGTTGAAATTAATATCATGGAATGTGAATGGTCTGCGCGCCTGTGTGCAGAAGGGGTTTATGGATTTCTTCACCTTGGCGGATGCAGATGTTTTTTGTATACAGGAATCGAAGCTTCAGGAGGGACAGATTTCCCTGGAGCTTCCCGGCTATCATCAGTATTGGAATTACGCGGTGAAGAAGGGCTATTCCGGGACGGCCCTGTTTACGAAGCAGGAACCGATCAGCGTTTCCTACGGGATCGGATGCAGCGAGCATGATCAGGAGGGGCGTGTCATTACGGCGGAATTTGAGAATTATTATGTGGTGACGGTATACACGCCGAATTCTCAGGACGGACTGTTGCGTTTGCCGTACCGGATGCAGTGGGAGGATGCGTTTCTTTCCTATCTGAAGGGCCTTGAGGAAAAAAAGCCGGTGATTTTCTGCGGAGACCTGAATGTCGCCCATAAGGAGATCGATCTGAAGAATCCGAAGACAAACCGTAAGAATGCCGGTTTCACCGACGAGGAGCGTCAGAAGTTCACGGATCTTCTGAACGCCGGATTCGTGGATACGTTCCGCTATTTCTATCCGGATGCAGAAGGGATCTACTCCTGGTGGTCCTACCGGTTTAAGGCACGGGAGAAGAACGCCGGATGGAGAATTGATTATTTCTGCGTATCTGAGAGCTTAAAGGAGCGTCTGGTCGACGCGAAGATTCATACGGAGATCTTTGGGTCGGATCACTGTCCGGTAGAGCTTTTGCTTTCCGACTGATGGGGGACGACGGGTATGAATTTACTTACAATGGAACAGATCTCCAAATCCTATGGAGAAAAGTATCTGTTCCGGGAGGTGGATTTTTCCATTAATGAGGGAGAGAAGATCGGTGTCATCGGAGTGAACGGAACCGGAAAATCCACGCTTCTTCGGATCCTGGCGGGGAAGGAAGAGGCGGACAGCGGGAAGCTTACGATGGGAAGTAAGCTGAAGATCAGCTATCTGCCGCAGACGCCGGTGTTTGAGGAGGGACAGACGGTTCTGGAAGCGGCGCTTTTCGGGAATGCGACCGAGGAGAACCGATGGGCCATGGAAGCGGAGGCAAAGGCCATGCTCAATGAGCTGGATATGCCCTGTTTTGATGTGCCGGTCGGGCAGCTTTCGGGAGGGCAGAGAAAGAGGGCTGCTCTGGTGAATGTCCTTTTAGCCAGGGGAGATATCCTGATACTGGATGAGCCGACGAACCATCTGGACAGTGCAATGTCTGCCTGGCTGGAGGAATATCTTCTGAAATTTCGGGGCGCTGTGGTGCTGGTGACCCATGACCGTTATTTCCTGGATCGGATTGTGACGAGAATCGTGGAAATCGACCGGGGAAAGCTTTATGGATATCCGGGCAGCTATTCGGAATTTGTACGCCTGAAGGCGGAGCGTCAGAATATGGAGATCGCATCGGAGCGGAAGCGGCAGAGCATTCTCCGTACAGAGCTTCAGTGGCTGATGAGGGGCGCCAGAGCCCGTTCTACCAAGCAGAAGGCCCATATTGCAAGGATTGATAAGCTGCAGGCGGTGGAGGCCGTAAAAGAGGAGCAGGCGGTTGAGATGAGCTCACTTTCTTCCCGGCTGGGCCGCAAGACCATTGAAGTGGATGGCATTTCAAAGGCCTATGGGGATCATGTGCTCTTTCGGGATTTTTCCTATATTTTTCTGAAAAATGACCGGATCGGTATTATAGGAAGGAATGGGTGCGGAAAGAGTACGCTGCTGCGGGTGATTACCGGGAGAATGGCTCCGGATGCCGGCAGTGTGGAATTCGGGAGCACCGTGAAGGTGGCTTATTTTGCTCAGGAGAATGAGGAGCTGGATGAACGGCAGAAAGCCATTGAATATGTCCGTGAGGGTGCGGAGTATATCCGGACGAAGGATGGTGTGGTGACGGCATCTGCCATGCTGGAGCGATTCCTTTTCGACGGGGAGAAGCAGTGGACACAGATTTCCAGGCTTTCCGGCGGAGAGAAGCGAAGGCTCTATCTTCTGCGTCTTCTGATGGAGGCACCGAATGTGCTTGTGCTGGATGAACCGACCAATGACCTGGATATCCGCACGCTGACGATTCTGGAGGATTACCTGGATGAATTTGAGGGGATCGTGCTGACGGTTTCCCATGACCGCTATTTCCTGGACCGGGTGGTGCGAAGGATTTTTGCCTTTGAGGAGGACGGATCGCTTCGTCAGTATGAGGGCGGTTATTCGGACTATGAAATTGCCTCAAAAAGAATCAGAGATGACAGACCAAAAGAGCAGACAGCTGCCTCAGAAAAGAAAGCAGCGATTGCTCCGGGAGGAAAGGACAGGGGAAGGCAAAGAGAGAAGAAATTAAAGCTTTCCTACCGGGAGGCCCGGGAGGCGGAAACCATTGACGAGGAGATCGAAGCGCTGGAAACGCGCATCGGGCAGCTGACCAAAGATATGGAAAAGTTTTCCAGCGATTTTGTAAAGCTGAATGAAATCATGGAGAAAAAGGCGAAGGCCGAGGAAGAGCTGGAATATAAAATGGAGCGCTGGGTATATCTGAACGAGCTGAAGGAACAGATTGAAAACGAAAAGGACGGTTGATCAGGTGAAAAAGGATGCTGGGTTTGTATATACGGTAACCAGGGGAACTCCGTACCCGCCCGGGATTTCCAGGCAGGGGGAACGGGTGAATATATGTGTGGATGCGAAGGATAAGAGTCCCTGCTGTCTGCTATTATTCCATCCGGGGGAGAAGGAGCCCTGCCACCGGCTGGAATTTGAGGAGCAGGACCGGTACGGGAGCCTGTATGCTGCGGCCCTGGAGCAATTTCCGGTGGAGGCGTACGAATATTCGTTTCAGATCGGGGAGGAGGAGGTCTGTGATCCGTATGCATTTTGGCTGTGCGGCAGGGAGGCTTACGGAGAGGAGCCTGTGTATGTCCGGGGAAGATAT
>JALERW010000041.1 GCA_022763925.1 Lachnospiraceae bacterium | reverse complement strand
AATATTCACTGGAGCCCGTAAGGTTCGGAGAGCTGGAGCTTACAACCAGGTCCGGAAGTCCTGCGTCATCGATGATCGGCACCATGGCAAGTGTACAGGAAGAAAGGCAGGAACCTCCGATTGCAAGAATTCTGTCATCATCTGCAAATTTCTGTGCACCTGATGCTGCCTTCTGGGCATCTCCCTGATCATCATAGGTTTCCAGCTCGATCAGTGCACCGTTTACACCTCCGGACGCATTGATTTCGTTCATTGCCAGCTCATAGCCCTGCATCTGGCTTGTGCCGTAAATACCGTTGTCTCCGGAAATCGGGGCCACCAGACCGATCTTGATACTTTCCATGGTACTGCTTCCTTCGGATGAACTCTCCGCTGCCTCTTCGGTTTCTTCTTCAGAAGATGTCTCCTTGGCTGTGTCAGAGCTTCCGCCGCAGCCTGCCAGTGATGAAACAGCCAGCACGCATGCCATCAGTAATGCCGCAACTTTTTTGTTTTTCATAATGACTCCTCCTCGCTTGATATCCGCACATCTGTATGAACGGATGGATTACAGAACGCGTAAAAACAGAAAAGAAAAAGAGGAAGTGCACGTTACATGCATTTCCTCTTTGAAATATCTGATAAACCGCTGTCTGTGATTCGTTTTTCTAAGTATAGGTGGAAACAATCCTTTTGTCAATAATCTTTTTTTTGCGATTTTTTAAATATATCTACTACTGTTTTGTGATATGCCGATGATTTCTCCGAAGAGGCATCAGCCCAAAAGCATGCCGAGCGCTCCGAAGGCTCCTTCACTGACACACCACATAATGATTCCTGCCAGAAGGACACCGCCCATGACAGCCAGCACACTGGATTTAAAATCCATTTTCAGAATGCTTGCGGCCAGTGTTCCTGTCCAGGCACCTGTTCCGGGAAGCGGAATCCCCACAAACAGAAGCAGCGCCACAAAAAGGCCTCTGCCTGCGGAAGCCTGAAGCTTTCTGCCGCCCTTTTCTCCCTTCTTCAGACACCAGCTGAACAGTCCTCCGATCAGAGGCTTATCCGCTCCCCATTCCAGCACCTTGCGGGCAAAGAAATAGATAAACGGTACCGGGATCATATTCCCGATAATGGCAATGATATAGGCATTCAGCATCGGAAGCCCCATTCCCCGCGCATAAGGGATCGCGCCCCGCAGCTCTATAATAGGAACCATGGAAATCAGAAATATCCAGAGATATTTTTTCAGCATAACAATTTTCGATCCTTTCTTCTGCTTCAACATCCGTGTATACGTACACTGAGGTAGTATACAGGAATCCGTCCGGAAAGTCAAAGGAAGAAATCTTAAGATTCCGTAAAGCGGAGCAGGGAATACATGCTAACGCTGTGCCAGCTCCCGGGTAATGTCATCCCAGGTAACACCGCGCTCCACCATAAGCACCATCACATGGTACAGAAAATCGGATACTTCATATTTGATCTCCTCCGGATCCGGATTTTTGGCCGCAATAACGATTTCGGTTGCTTCCTCTCCGACCTTCTTCAGAATTTTGTCGATTCCCTTATCAAACAGATAATTGGTATAGGAGCCCTCCTTCGGATGCTCCTTCCGGTCCCGGATCACCTGATAGACCTCTTCAAATACCTTCAGAGGATTATGCTCCGTCTGACCGTCCCGGTATGCCGCCTCGTTGAAAAAGCAGGAATAGCTTCCGGTATGACAGGCAGCGCCGATCTGATGCACCTTTGCAAGAATCGTATCCAGATCGCAGTCCAGGGTCAGGGATTTGACATACTGATAATGGCCGCTGGTATCCCCTTTGACCCAGAGCTCGTTCCGGCTCCTGCTCCAGTAGGTCATTTTCCCGGTGGAAATGGTCATCTCATAGGCTTCCTCATTCATGTAGGCTACCATCAGAACCTCCAGGGTCCGGTAATCCTGCACAACAACGGGGATCATTCCGTCTGAATTCAGTTTAAAATCCTTCCAGGAATAAGCAGATTCCATAATACTCATGGGAATCCCCTCTTCCCGGCAGGCGCTTTTGAGGCCGTACAGGTTCACAGAATCCTTCAGGAGAAGACTGCCGGCCGCTCCGCATATATTCGGCTCCCGAAGCAGCTCCATATACGAGGAGAGCTGCTCATAATTTCCGATGGGAAGAACCGGAACCGAAAGCAGCCTGGCAGCCTGTCTGGCCTCCTCCCCGTCATCGCTGTAGAAAAGAACAACGGAAGCATAGGCTTCCATCAGCTCCTGATAGTCACTGATCATGTACATCTCAGAAACGGATACGGCGATCTTTTCTTTTCCGAACCGGTCCGATGCCTCCTTAAGAAGCTTGCGGTTACTCTCCCGGTCCATATCCAGAACGGCCTTTTTTGCGCCTGCATACAGATACTTCTTTACATCCTCCAGACGGCGGATTCCTCCAAAGACAAAAAGCGGTGCATCCACGTTCCGGGCAATTTCTCTC
The DNA here is from genome assembly GCA_022763925.1 of Lachnospiraceae bacterium. Classification (GTDB taxonomy): domain Bacteria; phylum Bacillota; class Clostridia; order Lachnospirales; family Lachnospiraceae; genus JAGTTR01. The sequence goes on along the minus strand of JALERW010000041.1, from coordinate 6,216 downwards.
ACATAGCCGATATTACGGTCATGCTCCGCATCCGTGGTATAGCGGTCTGCGATCAGAAGGCCGTCAGCTCCGTTATTGTCAAAATACTCTGCGGCTTCAAGGGATCCCTGCCCATCCGCACACAGCTCGATCATTGCAAACAGTTTTTTCTTATCCATCCTTACAAGCTCCCCTTTGTGGACAGAACATCCGTTATTCTTTCATCATAGGACACGGCTGCATCCAGCGCCTTTGCGAAGGCCTTGAACATTGCCTCTGCCATATGATGGTTATTTCCCGGCGTCAGCATTTTAAAATGAAGATTCATTCCGCAGGAATAGGAAACCGCATAGAAAAATTCCCTTACCATCTCCGTATCCATATCTCCGACTTTCGGAACCGTAAATTCCGTATCCATTCCAAGATACGGGCGGCCGGAAAGATCGATGGCGCATAAAACAAGGGTTTCGTCCATGGGAAGAATCACACTGCCGAACCGGCGGATTCCCTTTTTATCTCCGATGGCCTCCCGAATCGCCTGTCCGAGCACGATTCCGGTATCTTCTATGGTGTGATGACAGTCCACCTGAAGATCCCCGCTGGCCTTCACCGTCAGATCAAACAGTCCGTGGCGTGCAAAGCCATCAAGCATATGATCAAAAAATCCGATTCCGGAATGAAGCTCTGCTTTTCCCGTTCCATCCAGATCAAGGGAAACCTCTATCTGTGTCTCAGCAGTCGTTCTTGATACAAGCGCTGTTCTTCCCACCTATTTTCCCTCCTCTTTCTCAGCGTCTTCCTCCTCGAAACGCACCCGTATGGAATTGGCATGTGCGGTCAGCTGTTCGGAAGTTGCAAACTGAATAATATCCCTGTGTACCGGCTCCAGTGCCTCTCTGGAATAATAAATGATACTGGACTTTTTGATGAAGTCATCCACCGAAAGCGGGGAGAAAAACTTTGCCGTTCCGTTGGTAGGCAGTACATGGTTCGGTCCTGCGAAATAATCTCCCAGAGGCTCCGAGCTGTATTCCCCGATAAAAATAGCACCTGCATTTTTGACCTTCATCATTACCTCAAAGGCATTTTCCGTCACGATTTCCATATGCTCGGACGCGATCTCATTGGCTGCATCGATGGCATCCTCCATCGTCTGCGCCAGGAGGATATAGCCGTAATTGTCCAGGGATTTTTGGATGATCTCCTGACGGGACAGACGGGCGGTAAAACGCTCCACCTCCTCGGATACCTGCCGGGCCAGGGTACGGCTGGTTGTAACCAGAATCGCAGAGGCCATCTCATCATGCTCTGCCTGAGAGAGAAGATCCGCTGCCACATAGCGCGGGTTGGCTGTGTGGTCGGCAAGTACAAGAATCTCACTGGGACCTGCGATGGAATCTATGCTCACATGACCGTATACCGCTTTTTTAGCCAGGGCTACATATACATTGCCGGGGCCTACGATCTTATCCACCTTGGGGATGGATTCCGTACCGTATGCAAGCGCAGCGATCGCCTGTGCTCCGCCCACCTTGTAAATAACATCTGCCCCTGCTTCCTTTGCGGCAACCAGCGTGTTGGGGCTGACCCTTCCGTCCTTTCCGGGAGGCGTCGTCATAACGATCTGTCCCACGCCGGCTACCTTTGCCGGTACGATATTCATCAGAACGGAGGAAGGATAAACAGCTTTTCCTCCAGGAACATATACACCCACACGGTTCAGTGGGGTCACCTTCTGTCCCAGCATCGATCCGTTGGGCTTGGAATCAAACCAGCTGTACTGCCGCTGCTTCTCGTGATATTCCCGGATATTGACCAGTGCCTTGCGGATTACCTCCACAAGAGACGGATCGACCAGACGGTAAGCCTCGTCGATTTCTTCCTGACTTACCACGAGATTGTCAGCACAGATATCTGCTCCGTCAAATTTCTTCGTATACTCAAAAAGGGCCGCGTCCTTTTTCTCCTTTACATCCGCCAGAATGGCAGCTACACGGCCTTCAAACTCTCCGTAGCTGTTGGGGCTGCGTTTCAGCAGGTCCTCCAGCAGACGGCTTTTGGTTTCTGCAGTCAATTCCACGATTCTCATCGGTATCCTCTCCTTTTCTCTGTCCTGTAGATGTTAACACAAAGTAAGCCGGCCATCCTCAGATCACTTCCTTCAGGCTCCGGATCAACTTTGTGATGCGGTCATTTTCCATTTTCATACTGACCTGGTTAACGACCATGCGCGCCGACAGGGGACATACCTCCTCCAGCACCTGAAGGCCGTTTTCTCTCAGTGTGGAACCGGTCTCCACGATATCCACAATCACCTCAGATAACCCCACAATGGGTGCGAGCTCGATGGAGCCGTTCAGCTTGATGATCTCCACCGTCTGATGCTTCTTATTGTAAAAATAATCCTTTGCGATACCCGGGTATTTGGTAGCGACCCGTATCAGCTCATGGTGCTTCAGGAGCTCTTCGGCTTCGGCGGGCCCGCAGACACACATCCTGCATTTTCCGAAGCCCAGATCCAGAACCTCGTAGAGCCTCCTGCCTTCCTCCATAATGGTATCCTTTCCCACTACTCCGATATCGGCAGCCCCGTATTCCACATAGGTCGGCACATCCGGTCCTTTGGCAAGGAAAAAGCGAAGTCCCAGCTCTTCATTGACAAAAATCAGCTTTCGGGAATCCGGATCCTTCATCTCCTCACAGGTGATCCCGATCTTCTCGAACATCTCCAGTGTTTTTTTCGCAAGACGTCCCTTGGTAAGGGCGATCGTTAAATATCTCATGCCTGTCCCTCCTCTGCGTCCGTCCGGTTTTCTGCCTGCGCTTCGGAAGAGAGCTTCCGGCACAGATACGTTCCGTCCGGCATCACATCGAGAATCTCCCCGTGTCCGTTCTCTTTCGCAAAGGCTTCATAATCTGCAGAATGCTCTCCGGAAAGCTTTTTCACCAGCTCCACACTGCGCCCGTCTTTTCGAAGCTGTCCGGCCAGACGGATGGCGGCTGCCCGGCCGGGATCCTCATACAGAATGAGTATTCCGTCTGCAGCTACCGGAATATCGATTTTCTGACGGGAAAGGGCATTCATCAGCTGATCCACCACAACCGCAAAGCCGGTGGCGGCAAAATCCTTCCCGAACCTGGAAAGCAGGCTGTCATACCGTCCTCCCTTTACAATGGCCTCCCCGGTCCCGTACGTATATGCCTGAAAGATCACTCCGGTGTAATAATTGTATTTGCTGACCATTCCCAGGTCGAAGGAAACGTAATCCGAAAGGCCATAAATACAGAGTACCTCATAGACCTTACGAAGCCGAAGGATGGCATTTGCAGAGCGTTCATTCTTTACCAGCTTCTCTGCCTCCTCCAGCATGGAAACAGAGCCGAACAGCTCCGGCATGCGGATAAATGCCTGACGTACATCCTCTTCCATTGGAAGCGTAAGGAGCAGCTCCTCAATACCGAAATGATTCTTATTGGAGATAAGCTCCCGAAGCGTCAGCTCATGCTCCTCATCCATACCGGATTCCTCCAGTAGTCCCTTAAAAAAGTCGATCTGTCCTACGCTTACCTGAAATTCCTTCAGTCCGGCATCCAGCAGAAGCTCAATGATCAGAGCAATCATTTCCGCATCCGCCTCGACGCTGGGGTCCCCCAGAAGCTCTGCCCCAAGCTGCGTCGTCTCCTTCAGACGGCCCTGATAGTTCAGGCTGTTGATAAACGTATTGCCCATATAGCACATACGGATCGGCTTTGTCTCTTCCATATAATATTTTGCAGCGGAACGGGCAATCGAAGGAGTAAAGTCCGGCCGAAGCACAAGCGTATTCCCATCCCGGTCAAAAAACTTGAAAAGCTCTCTGGAGGCAATGGTTCCCACTTCTCTGCTGAATACGTCAAAATATTCAAACCCGGGTGTCTGTATATCATGATAGCCATAGGTTTTCAGCCGGTGATGCAGCCGGTTCTGAAGCACCAGCTTCTTTTCACATTCCAGGCTGTAAATATCCCGTACTCCCTCCGGCGTATGTAATAATCGTTTGTTCATGATTTCCTCCATTTAGCACTTTAAAGTGCTAATTCAATAATTCATTAGCATGCGAAACGCTTACAGTATAATAAAAAACGGGGAAAAAGTCAAGTCTCCTCACGCAGATCCAGATCTTTCTGAAGCATTTCCAGGTAAGGCACCAGAACGCCCGTCCTGGAATGCATAAAAAATTCCGGATCCAGCTCTTCATAACGGAAGCTCTTTCGCCCACCCTCCTCTGCTCTTTTCCAGAATCGTTCCATCTGCACAAAACGCATATAGTACATTTCATTTCTTCCGGTGTAGGACAGGAGAAAAAAAGCAACGCCGCCCTGCGCTTCAAAGGCCTTCATAAATTCCATCTGATGGGCATGAATGTTGTGAAGAGGGAAGGTATCCGTGACGCATTCCTTGGCATCAAAGCAGACCGGAATGCCCTGTACCGCGCCGATATAATCCACCGTACTTCTCTGATCAAAATAGGCCAGGGTGATCTGCCGGTGTTCTTTGTCCATTTTTACCGGTGTGATCGGTGTAGGAATTTTCTGGATCAGGGCCAGGCCCTGATCCCGGTATTTTTCGTTGGTCCGATTTACCAGTTCCTCTAATGTGGAGCCGCGAAGGCCTCTGGAATTCCAGGTGGGCATATCCCCTTCCTCCTTTTATCTGTTATGCCTGGGAAAGCAGTTCTTTTTACGTAAAAAACGCCCTGACACCAAACAGTGCCCCGGTGATGTTCTGAAAATCCCCCGGAGGAGGTGCCAGAAATTCCTTTTTGGACAGCCCTTCACAGACGCCTTCCATGTCGGGAAACACAAGACGTCCCGAATGCAGAAGCTGTCTGTCAAGCCCAAATTCTTTCCGAAAACGGCTGTTGATCCCGGCATTTCCATATTTGGCATCTCCCACCAGGGGATGACCGATGCTGGCCAGATGTGCACGGATCTGGTGAGAACGTCCGGTAATCAGATGCACCCTAAGAAGCGTAAAGCCGTTCCCGCATATCTGCGGAATGTATTCTGTCTGAATAAAGGAAGCGTTCGGCCGCACGGAATCAAAAACAGAAACCCGGTTGTTCCTCTCATCCTTTACAAGATACCCTGTCAGATGCTCCGGTCGGTGCATTTCTCCCGGGACAACGCACAGATATTCCTTATAAAGCCTTCGGTCCTTTAAAAGCAGGGACATACTCTGTGCCGCAGGCAGCGTTTTGGCCGCGATCACGATACCGCTTGTATTCCGGTCCAGACGGTTGCAGACCGAAGGCCGGAACAGCTCCAGGCTCTCCCGGGTTATTTCCTTCTTTTCCATAAGATAATCCGTCAGATATTCCACCAGCGAGAAATCCGTGGCCTTTGCCTTCTGGGAAAGCATTCCTGCCGGTTTATTGATCAGAAGGATCTGCCCATCCTCATATAGCACGTCCAATGCCGTTTTTTTTCTTTTGTCCGGATGCGACGGCGCAGCGGGAGGCTCTTCCCGAAAGCTCCGGATCGTCTCCTCGCTCAGATACAGCCGGATCACATCAGAGGCCGCAAGCTTCTCATTCCCGGAAGCCCTTTTGTCATTCAGAACAATGTTTTTCTTCCGAAGCATTTTGTAAAGGAAGCTTTTGGGCGCGCGGTTCAGATATTTTGCCAGCAGCTTGTCTAGCCGCTGTCCCGCTTCCTTTTCCGTTATGTTCAGCTCTCTCATGTCGTTTCCTCTCCGTTCCCGGACGCATCCTGTGCTTTGGCATGATCTTTATTCAGGAAATGGTCCATGGCAGGAACCAGCAGCCGGTGCGGAAGAAGCTTGGATGCCAGAAGGGAGCCCTTCATGGGGAGTCCGTAAACGGACAGCTCCTTCTTTTTCGCAGCATCCGAAAGTGCCCGGCGAACCACCGGCGCAGGGGGCACCATGGACAGCTTCTTTATGGCCGACATCTTGCGGCTGTCTCCGGCCTCATCAAAAAATTCTGTCTCTACAGGTCCGGGGCAGACGGCGGTGACGGAAATCTGCTTTTCTTTCAGCTCCTGGTTCAGCGCCCGGGAAAAGGAAAGGACATAGGCCTTGCTGGCTGCATACACCGCAAAGCCCGGCTGAGGAGAAAAGGAGGCTGAGGATGCGAGAAAGAGGATCCTGCTCTTTTTCGGCATATAGGGAAGGCAGGCATAGGTCACTGCGGTAAGGGCCCGGCAGTTCAGATCAATCATAGTTACATTTCCCTC
>JALERW010000051.1 GCA_022763925.1 Lachnospiraceae bacterium | reverse complement strand
CTTTCTCTGGAGCCGTTATAATTCACGAACACATAGATGCCTTCCTCTGCCAGCCTGCAGGCAATTTCCCTTCCGATTCCCCGGCCGGCCCCGGTCACCAGTGCAACTTTCTGTTCTGACATATCGTTTCGTTTCCTTTCCTCTACTCTTCCGAAATCAGCTTCCGGATTTTCTCAAGATCCTCTGTCTTTTCCACGGAAATCGTGCGGACACTCCGATCGATTTTTCTCATGAATCCGGAAAGTGTTTTCCCCGGACCGATTTCCACGAAGATATCCGTTCCGTCCGCAATCATGCGCTCCACACTCTGCTGCCATTTTACGCTGGAGCTTACCTGCTGCCTGAGAAGCGTGCACACCTGTGACGGATCACGGACATAATCCGCCGTCACATTGCTCACATAAGGAATGCGGATATCATGGATCACGGCAGCAGTCAGCACGGGCCAGAGCCGTTCTCCTGCTTCCTGAAGGAGTGGAGAATGAAAGGGTCCGCTGACCTTCAGCAAAACCGTACGTTTCGCCCCGGCTTCCTTCAAAAGAGCGCAGGCGCGGTTTACCGCTTCTGTTTCGCCGGTAATTACAATCTGTCCCGGACAGTTATAGTTTGCCACAGAAACCGTTCCATCTGTTCCGTGCAAAATCTCATCTATTTCTTCTGCCTCCATTCCGAGGACAGCCGCCATGGCTCCCCCTTCCGGAACCGCCTCCTGCATGTAAAGGCCTCGTTTTCTGACGATCCGGAATGCGTCCTCCATGGAAAGCACCTCCGATGCAAGCAATGCCCCATACTCCCCGAGGCTGAGCCCTGCTGTCACATCCGGTTTTAGCCCCGTCTGCTTTACTGCCTCCAGCATGGCAGCCTCACAGGTCAGCATGGCAATCTGTGTGTATTCTGTAATATTCAGTCTTTCATTTTCCTCAAAACAAAGTTCCCGGACAGGAAGCCCGGTCACCTGCTCTGCCAGCAGGAATACCTCAAGGCATTCCCTGAACTGCTCACAGAAGTCTTTTCCCATCCCGGCATATTGTGCACCCTGTCCGGGAAATACAAAAGCAATCTTTCCCATTGTCGCTCCTCATTCTTTTTTGTTTGATTTTCAAACTATCTTTCGTTATATTCAGGGGCCGCCCAAACCGACGCCCCCTGTACTTTTTATCCAACCGTACGATATCCCAGAAGCTCTTCCGCCGAAGCCATGATTTCCTCTATGATCTCCCGGCAGCTCTGCTCTTTTGCAATCATTCCCGCTATCTGACCTGCCATAACCGTCCCGTTCATCACATCTCCGTCGATCACTGCCCTTCGAAGCCCTCCGAGTGTCAGATGCTCCAGTTCCTCAAATGAAGCGCCTTCCTTCTCCAGTCTGAGGTATTCTCTGGTCATCTTATTCCGAAGACAGCGAACCGGATGACCGGTACTTAAACCGGTTACTTCCGAATCAATATCCTTTGCCTTCAGGACCCTGGCCTTATAGTCCGGGTGAACGGCCGCTTCCCTGGAAACAACAAAACGGGTGCCCATCTGAACCGCATCGGCGCCCAGCATCCTGGCCGCCGCAAAGCCTCTGCCGTCCGCAATTCCGCCTGCCGCAATCACCGGAATGGAAAGAGCATCCACCACCTGAGGAACAAGGGTCATCGTCGTCTGGCTTCCGATATGGCCTCCGGACTCCATTCCCTCCGCGATCACCGCATCCACATGGCAGCGTTCCATGCGCTTTGCCAGCGCTACGGAAGCAACCACCGGAATCACCTTCACGCCGGCATCCTGCCATTTTTTCAGGTATTTTTCCGGATTTCCCGCACCGGTGGTCACTGCCGCTACCCGTTCCTCTGCGGCCATGCAGGCAACCTCCTCCGCATAGGGACTCATAAGCATAATGTTGACACCAAACGGCTTATCCGTCAGTTCCCTCACCTTACGGATCTCCTCTCTGACTGCACCGGCAGGCAGAGCCGCTGCTCCCAGAATTCCGAAACCGCCCGCCTCCGATACGGCGGCTGCCAGATGATGCTCCGCTACCTGCGCCATTCCTCCCTGCAGAATCGGGTACTGAATTCCGAGCAATTCTGTTATTCTTGTCTTCATGTTCGTTCCTCTTTGGTCTTATTCCACACCTTTGTTCTTCAGATATTCCAGTACCTTTCCGACAGTTGTCAGTCCTTCCAGGTCCTCTGCCGGAATCTCCACCTGATAGGCATCCTCAAATGCCATGACGATCTCAAACAGATCCAGGGAATCCGCTCCCAGCTCTTCCTTAAAAGAGGTTTCCTCTGTAATGCTCTCCGCCTCCACATTCAGCTGCTCCGCAATAATTTCTCTTACCTTTTCTAACATGATATTCTCCTTCTTTGAATTACAAATATTTTGATACCCAAAGTATATAGTCCTGATAGATGTTTGTCAACCACTTTTTTACATCTGGTGACGCACCACGCCATATTCATCATCCAGCCGAAAGTATGGACAGTTCTGAAACGTACCGGTCATAAACCGGCTCATCTCGTCCTCATCCAGATTGATATCACAATAACAGCAGTCATATTCCTCATCGTAAATGTAGTATACACAGCTGTCACAGTTGGACCGTCCGCCGCTCATTTGCTACCGCTTCCTTTCTGTCTCCCTGTTTTTGCAGCCCGCGGCACAGCTCCCGCAGCAGCCGCTGCAGCCGCCGATCCCTTTTCCTTCCCGGAGTCTTCGAATCAGTTTTCTCATAACCAGGGCGGCATATAAAAATACGATGCCGCCGATCAAACATGTTGCTGCCACAGGGCATTCTCCTCTTCTATCTTCGTATTGTCCTGGATACACTGAGCGCCAGCCCCATTTCCGCCATAAGAAACAGGATAGACGTTCCTCCGTAGCTGATAAAGGGCAGCGTGATTCCGGTATTCGGCATCACATTGGTAACTACGGCAATATTCAGTACAACCTGTATCGCAATGTGGGCAAAAATTCCGACAACCATAAGAGACCCGTACAGATCCGGCGCATTCTGCGCAATCACCATCAGCCGGTACAGAAGGATCGCAAAGAGCAGAACCACGATCGCCACGCCAAACATTCCCAGCTCTTCACAGATCACGGAAAAAATCATATCATTCTGCGCCTCCGGAATTACCATCTTCTGTGCACTGTTTCCAAGCCCTTTTCCAAACAGGCCGCCGCTTCCGATGGCATACAGTGCCTGCATCGTCTGATAGGCCAGATCACCGGCATACTTCTCCGGATTCAGCCAGGCGATGATCCGACGAAAACGAAAGTTCTCACTGGTCTCCATCTGTCGGATCACAAAATGAATGAACAGGCCGATTCCTGTTGCTCCGACGCCTCCGACCAGAAGGAACGGCCATGTTTTCGGATGAACCACAAACACCATCACGATTGTAATTCCCGCAATGATCGCCGCTGAGCTTAAATTTTTGGATATGACAAGAATCAGAACGCTTACCAGCCCTCCGGCCGCCAGCACCACCACCGTACCCTTCAGTGTCTTCACCTTCCGGTCCATCTTCACGATCAGATATGGAATGGCCACAATCACCGCTATTTTACACAGCTCCGCCGGCTGAAAGGACAAGGTCTCCGTGATACCGAGCCATCGGGTCGCCTGATTTCTCGTGATGCCAAGCGGTGTCAGCAAAAGAATTACCGAAACAATTGCAGCCAGATACCCGACAGCGGCAAACCGTTTCCAGAAACGATAATCGATCCTTGAGATTACCAGCATGAAGATCATGCTTCCGATACTGATAATTCCCTGACGCTTAAAATAGTGAAATCCATCCCCGAATTTCAGCTCGGCCTGATAGTAGCTTGTACTGTACAGCATGATCAGACCGAAACAGATCAGAAACACAATCACGATCAATAAATTATAATCAAAATATCCCTGCTGCCGTCTTCCCCCTCGGACAGTTCGCCGGGGCTGACCCGCACGAGCCGGGGAAGCTTTGTTCCCCCGATTCCGATTTGACATAAGTCGGGACCTCCTTCTTTGCAATTACATCATTATAGCATGCCTGCCTTTTTCAAACAAGACTCATTCCAGCACAAAGCGAAGCAGCTCCAGGAAGCCGGCATCGCTCTTGTCCTCCATCAGAATCTCCCGCACCACACCGGGCCGGTCCGTGATAATATTATCCACGCCCAGGGCCTTCATCCGACGCATCACTTTTCTGGAATTCACGGTCCATACATGCAGCTCCTTACCTGCTTCATGAACCCGCTTTACAAAATCATCCGTCACACAGTCATATTCCACACTGAGGAAATCCGCATATTCCAGGGACTCCACCTTCCCATATGCCACACTCATGATATACCCGGTACGGATATTGGGATTGACCTCCTTAACATCCTTAAGAAAACTGTAATTCATGGAAGAAATGATGCACTGCTCCTCCATTCCCAGCTCGGTGACAAGCATTGCCGTCTTTTCGGCTACCTCCTGGTTATGTCCGTTGCTTTTCACCTCAATATTCAGATCCAGCCTGCCCCTGCAAAGCTCCAGTGCTTCCCGAAGCTGCGGAATTTTCTCTCCCGCATAGTCTGCATTAAAATGACTTCCGGCTTCCATCTCCAGCACCTCCGAAAGTGTTACCTCCCATACCTTCCGGTTCACCTTTGCCGTTCGCTTCAGGCTGTTATCATGCATGAGGATCAGTTCTTTGTCTTTTGTCTCCTGAATATCGATTTCCGCATAATCCGAACGGTTTTCCATTGCCATGGAAAGTGCTGCCAGAGTGTTCTCCGGTGCATCCTTCGCTCCGCCCCTGTGTGCGGTCACCAGAATCCCCGCATACAGATCCGTTGCCAGCTGCGTCCCCTTGACCACTGCAGAATACAGATAAGCCGCTTCCACACAAAAAATCAGAAGAAAAAAGAGAAAAGCTCTCCTGGCTTTTGCAGGCTTCGGGTCCCGGTACGAAGCCTCAGGGACCGGCACGCCCTCCAATCCGGCATACATCCCTGTAATAACCGTCATATTCGCAAGGATTCCCACCACGCCGGAAAGAAAACCCATAATCATACTGACCGTATCATTCAGCGAAAACAGCGCTGTCATGGCAAAATGAGAATCCTCAAACAGCGCCACCGCAACAGCTCCCGCAAACATCAGAAGATAATAAAGCACCAGCATGACCAGAGTGACCCCCAGACTGCACAGAAGCACTGCGGCCAGTGCCCTTTTCCAGTGCCGGACAAACAGGGGAATGCTTGTACGGAATGCGGTTCTGATATCATCCTCTTTACCTGCCAGAATCGGAAAGGAAAACATCGTTGCGATGGAAAGTACTGCAAACAATGCAAGCAGCACGATCAGGAAATATTTGTCATTCCCCCATTTATATATTCGAAGGAACGCATAATTCAGGATCTTCACTTCCATGATCTCCCGGATCATAAAATGTGCACATGCAAAGATACCTGTCATCGCCGCAAGAACAAGGCATAACGGCCCGTTCTTTTTCACCAGCGTCCGAAAACGCCAAAAGCCGCAGACAGCCAGTCCGGTAATGGAACAGCTTTCTCCGGCACAGCCCAGAAACAGGGCCTCCGAGATCACACACAATTCGAAAAAAAGCGCCGTTAAAATAAACAGCGCAAACAAAACGATCAGAAGCATCGTCAGCGGATTGCTGAGAAATACCATATAATTTTCCGCGGTCAGATAGCTGTAACCCATCTGCTTCAGAGCTGCATTAAACAGTATGCGTGCCCCCTGAAACACCAATGCTGTGGCTGCGCCCCGGTATACAAGCTCAAAGCACAGAAGATTTGTCAGATTTTTACCTGTTTTTCCGATATCCGGAATCCATTTTTTCATTCAGTTGTCCTGTCTTTCACCATAGTTCCTGTTTGTTTATTATATCACATTATGCAATCCCTAACATAATATATTATTGAAATTCAATGTCTTTTATGAAAGGAAGGAATTTTTATGCCGAATGTAAATAATTCCGGTATGCGCTCGTTCGCATGCCCCGGAAAGCCCGGTTCAGACATGGCACTGTCGCCTTCGGATTCTCTGGCCGGCTATCCTCTGGCAATGGCTTACGTCCCGTGGCAGTATTTCCGTTCTTCCTATGAGCCGGACAAAGCACTAAAGACAGGAACCATTTTCCCGGAGCTCGACAAACCGTTTCTCGGAAAAAGGGGGTGCCGTTTATGAATCAGCGCTGTCAGTCCAGAGAAGCCCTTTTAAACTGGATTCATATGGTCAGTTTTGCCGCCTACGACATGGCACTTTATCTCGATACGCATCCACAGGATCAGAAGGCGATGGAATATTATCAGAACTATAACCATCTCCGCAATCAGGCACTGGAAGATTTCGCACAGGCTTTCTATCCTCTGACTATGGATACCGTGCCTTCCTGTGCCCGGCACTGGGAATGGGCCGACAGCCCGCTTCCATGGGAAGGAGGCTGTTAGTATATGTGGAATTACGAAAAAAGACTTCAGTATCCTGTCAATATTTCCAAACCCAACCCGAAAATCGCCCAGGTGATCATCAGCCAGTTCGGCGGACCGGACGGAGAGCTGGCTGCCTCCATGCGTTATCTTTCACAGAAATATACGATGCCAACCAGAAGACTTGCCGGTGTTCTGAATGATATTGGTACCGAAGAATTGGCACATCTGGAAATGATCGGAGCCATTGTGTATCAGCTCACCAGGAATATTTCCCCGGAAGAAATCATGGCTTCCGGTTTCGAGCGTTACTATGTGGACCATACTACCGCACTGTGGCCACAGGCGGCAGGAGGAATCCCCTTCAACGCATGTGAATTCCAGTCCAAGGGGGATCCCATCACGGATCTGGTGGAGGACATGGCGGCAGAGCAGAAAGCCCGTACCACCTATGACAACATCCTCCGCCTTGTCAAGGATCCGGAGGTCTGCGACCCCATCCGTTTTCTGAGGCAGCGGGAAATTGTCCATTTCCAGCGATTCGGAGAATCCCTTCGCATGCTTCAGGACGATCTGAACAGCAAAAACTTTTATGCCTTTAATCCCTCCTTTGACTGCCCAATCGAAAACAGGGGCAGCTGTTCGAAAGATTAAAGACGGAGGGGCACCTGCCCCTCCGCAATGTGACCAAATCCAGCATTTCAACTATTTTTCACAAAGCCTTAAAAGATTCATCACACTTTTGACATATTCTTCCGGTATTCTGTATATCAGATAAAGGAAATACCTTTTTCTACACACTCTTTTTCATAACAGCCGGCATCCTCCCCCCTGGATACCGGCCCTCTTTTTTCAGCGCACACGCATCCCGGATAGGACTTAAATAAAAAGGAATTCATAAAATGCAGGAAAAAGAAAACCCCGGAAATACGGCATTTCCCGCATTTTCGAGGTTTTTTAGAGGTATGGAAGCAATGGGGCTCGAACCCATGACCTCTCGCGTGTGAGGCGAACGCTCATCCCGGCTGAGCTATGCTTCCGTCTACCCTTATATTCTATACCTTTTTTCAGAAATTTCAATACCTTTTTTTCTTT
>JALERW010000164.1 GCA_022763925.1 Lachnospiraceae bacterium | reverse complement strand
CATACGGCAGAATAACCGCCTGCTTATTCGCATGGGTAACTTCCTTCTGGGCAACCTTCGCTGTTGTGGGAACGCAGGATACTCCCGCAATTCCGATGGTGGGGTTGAACCGCTTTCCGCTGAGGAAATACACCAGATATCCCCCCAGGATTCCTCCGATTCCGGAAATGAGCAGCGCAAGCATACCGAGAATCAGCAGCTTTACCACCGCAGGGTCCAGGATCGTGGAGGCATCACACAGGACACCCAGAAGCAGCCCCAGGAAGAAGGTGGAAACATAGAGAACCTTCTCCTCCAGAAGCTTAACATATTTTTTGATTCCTGCCTCCCGAATCGCAACACCGAGGAAAAAGCTCATAAACAGAGGCGCCGCCACCGGGAACAGCAGGCAGAGCACCACACATGCCACAATGGCAAATGCCAGCTTTTCCGCCCGGGTAACACTGTCTACCCTGGCATTGCGCTCCATCTTGATCGCACGGAGCTTTTTCGGAATCAGCAGACGAATCAAAAACGGATATCCGCCATAAGTAAGGCTTAAATATAAGTATGCAACAATTGTGATCGGAACAAACAGATCCTTTGCCATGATCAGCGAGGAAAAAAGCACCATTGGCCCATCCGCTCCTCCGATCAGTGCGATGGATGCCGCCTCTTCGGGAATAAAGCCCATTGATACTGCGATCGGGAAGATCAGCAGCGTTCCAAGCTCCGCGCAGAACGCGATCAGCATACTCGTAAACGGGAATGCAAGCACACAGCTTACATCCGTCATGACACCGATTCCCATAAATACCAGGCAGGCAATCAGTCCGTTGGAAAAGGTCAGTGTATAGATGGGCTGCAGAAAATCTACCTGCAGAGCATCCAGAATGCCCGAAACATCCGTCACCATGGGATCAACAAATATATTTCCGATCTCTGTTGCCGAAACATACAGAACCGCACAGTTAATGGCAATCATACCGAAGCCCATCGGTACCATAATCAGCGGCTCCAGAACATTTTTGGTTCCGAGTATAATCAGCACAATGCCCAGAATAATCAGAACCACGCGGGCAACTGCCGTGGCAGTGTCCACTGCAAACAACGTTGAAATACCCTGAAACAGCATTGCTATATTCATTTGTCTCCTCCTTTTCCTGCGCGCGTTACTTTTCTAAGCACGACCCGGATAAGGGTGATCGCAGCCGCAGTTGCGGTGGAGATGACAAATGCCAGCATCGCGATCTGAAGGGTCAATAACCATACTTCCGCCATAGTCATTGCCCTCCTAACTGATAACAGCCAGTGCGTCTCCGGTTACAACATCCTGCTTTTCCTTTACAAGAATTTTGGATACGGTACCGTCACACTCCGCACAGATCTCACTCTGAAGCTTCATTGCTTCCATAACGATCACGGTATCACCAGCTTTTACCGCAGTTCCTTCCGGAGCAACAATCTCAACGATTCTTCCGGACAGAGGTGCTTCCAGCTTTACGCCTTCACCGGTCGCCGTTTCCAAAGCTGCCGGGGCAGGTGCCGCCTTCGGGGCCGTCCTGGGCTGCGCCGGTGTAATAGAGCTTCTCATCGGAGAAGCCGGAGCTGCCGGAGCTGTCTTCATTCCGGAATACCGGGGTGTAAAGCCATGGGCATTATTTTCTTCTTCAACAGTTACATCATATGTTTTGCCATTTACGGTTATTTTAAGATTTCTCATTCTATTTCCTCCTCGTCCGGTTCCCGTCATCGCCGTATATGCTGCGGCGGCAAGAATCAGAATTTCAACAATATCCTCTTCTTCGGCATTCTTTGACTGCGGTTCTTTCGCCGTCTCAGATGCAGGTGTCCCGGTATCCGTACCTGTCCCATCCTGCTTCTTTTTCTTCTTTGTCATTCCCAGCTCCGATAAGGATGCCGGAATCATAACAAACAGGCAGACCAGAAACAGCGGAACCAGCCAGAGATACCAGCTTCCGTTCAGTGTCTGTACCATTATTTTTCCTCCTTCACCCATTCGGCAGCCACTTTTTTCGCCGATGCGGGGAACTGCTCCATTACCTCCCGGATTTCTCTCTTCTCAAGGAATTCCCGGGCAGACTGCGGGAACAGTGCATAGCTTAACACATCTTCCTCACAGCGGGCCAGTGATCCGATCTTTTCCTTTGCCTTCTCATAACCGGGCTCCAGAAGATCCGCCGGCCGGCAGGTGATCGGCTCCTTTCCGCGAAGCACCTTTCTCTGGATCTCTTCATTGATCTGACCCGGAGCATGTCCGTATTCTCCGTTAAAATACGCTTTCATCTCTTTGGATACAATTTTATAGCGCTCTCCGGTCAGCACATTTGACACGGCCTGTCCTCCGGTGATCTGGGAAGAAGGCGTTACAAGCGGGGGATATCCCATATCCGCACGCACACGCGGAATTTCCTCAAGAACCTCCTGGAGTCTGTCGGAGGCCCCCATATCGCGAAGGTTCGCCTGAAGATTCGACAGCATACCTCCCGGTACCTGATAAGTAAGCGCATTCGTTTCCGTTCCCATAACATAAATGCTGGTAAGCCCCTTCTCAATGGCTTTTTTCTTCAGGGGACGGAAAAATTCGTTGATTTCATTTAATGCATTAAAATCCAGCCCGGTATTATAGCCCAGATCCTCCAGTCCATAAGCCAGACTCTCGGTTGCAAACTGCGAGGTTCCTCCCGCGAAGCTGGATATCGCTGTATCTACACGGTCTGCACCGGCTTCGACAGCCTTGACAAGGGTAAGAGGTGCAATACCTGTTGTACAGTGTACATGAACCGAAATGGGAAGCTGGGTTTCTTCCCGAAACAGAGAAACGAGATCATAGGCATCACCCGGAGTCATGATTCCGGCCATATCCTTGATGCAGATAGAATCGCAGCCCATATCTCTGAGCTGGCGGGCGAGCTCCGCATATTTTTCAAGGGTATGGATGGGACTTCTGGTATAGCATACCGTCCCCTGGGCTTCCGCTCCGCGAAGCTTGATCTCATCCACAGCAGTTTCCAGATTTGCAGGGTCATTGAGTGCGTCAAACACACGGATAATGTCTATTCCGTTTTCCACTGCCTTGGCAATGAACATACGCACAATATCATCCGGGTAATGCTTGTATCCCAGAAGATTCTGCCCGCGCAGAAGCATCTGCAGCCTGGTGTTCCTGAAATGACCGCGCAGAAGTCTTAGTCTTTCCCATGGATCCTCGTTCAGGAAACGAAGGCAGCTGTCAAAGGTAGCCCCACCCCAGCATTCCACGGAATAATATCCGGCTTCATCCATGCGGTCCAGAATTGCCTCATAATCAGAGGCTGGCATTCTTGTTGCCATCAGAGACTGGTTCCCATCCCGAAGGACCGTCTCCGTAAATCTTACTTCCATAATCTTCTCCTTCTTTTAAAAAAAATTTTACCCGTTTACCATACTAAACCAAAAACCCGATTTCGTCAATGTCTTCCAAAAATATGAACAATATTTAATATCTTTTTATCAATATAGAACAATGCCGGATTTTTTCTTCCGCTTTTTGCTTCAAAAAAAGCAGCGCCCCGCTTTTTATGGCAGAACGCTGTTTTGTCTATAAAAAAATCGAAATAGTATGTTTCCCTTCCGGAACCGGCACCCTTGCGGCTGCTTCTGTCTCCTTTCCGTTCACCAGCACCAGCCTCGGCTGTGTCTGTACAAATTCCACATATCCCGGCCTGCAGGCTTTTACCGTTACACTGCAGTAGTGATCGGTATATTCAAAATGGCAGAATCTCCCCGGAATATCCGAACGAAAGATTACCCTTCCTTCCCGCTTCAGCTCCGTAAGTCCGTTCTCACAGCAGGCGTCATACAGTTTTCCCTTATACAGCCGGTTTTTCTGAATAAAGGGATCTCCCTGTACTGTTCCGAAATAGAAGCCGTCCCAGGGGGTCACTCCAAACTGTTCCAGTGTCCACATCAGCGGAAGAAGCGCTGTCCAGCTGTAGAAGGGCTGCGTATCCGGCGTATCCGTCCCGGAGCCGTTATGGGCATTGAAATTCTCATAGCTGCGGCGGTTTTCCTTCCAGTGGCGGTCAAAATATTTCACCGCCTGGTCCGCAAGATGGTAAGCCTCTTCCTCTCTTTGGTATCTTCGAAGTCCCATATAGGTCCAGAAGGACTGAGGCGCCCATGTCCGGCCCCGCCAGTATTTATTCTCCCGGGCAGCCGGTTCCTTTGCAATGATGGCGATCAGCGGACATTCTGTGAAAAACTCCTCCTCATTGAAGATATGCCGGATAGACGCCTCGAGCCGTTCCTCATCTGCAGCCCCTGCCGCAAGCGGATAAAAGCTTGTGGGACTTACCGGACCAAAGCTTCCGTCCAACAGCCGGTTGCCGTAAATCTTCTCCTCTTTGTTCCAGAGCGTTTCATTGATCTCCTGTCTCATCGTTTCCGATACCTCTGAAAGCCGACGGGCCTCCTCCTTCTTCCCAAGCACCTCTGCAATAAAGGATGTGCATTCGATATCCAGCGCCAGAAGACTGGTGATCCCCACATCATACAGCTCCAGAAGACCCTTCTTGCTGTCAAACACCGCATCGTCATACATGGGACTGTTATCCATGGAAGTCTCGTTTTTCGCAGCCAGCTTGCTTCCCATAAAGGATCCGTCCCCGGTTCTCGTTGTCCCGAGACGGATCAGATGGCTTCCCTCATCGCAGCGCCGGGAAAAGTACCAGTCCTGGGCCCGGCGAAGGATCGGATAGGCTTTTGCCAGAGGAGCAATATCTCCGGATATCAGATAGCACATCCAAAGACAGAAAGCCAGCACCGGCGGCTGCGTCCGGTCCACCCATTTCTGCCAGGGAGACAGCATGCATGCGAAGTTTCCGTCCGGCGTGGATGCGTAAAGCGCATAATCCAGATTTTCTGAAGACAGCCCCAGATCCCCGGTGAAGGCCGTGAACATCATCTGATAGCAGGTATCGGAGAAAAACTGATACCAGCCTCCGAAATTCTGATTCCAGGTTTTTGCAATCGACGTATAAGCCCGGTTCAGCTCTCTGGAATACATGGCATTCCAGGCCATGATATCAGCCACTGCCTCCGTCATGCCGCTGTGCCGGTCGTCCCTTCCCGACGGATTATTTTTAAGCGCCAGCGCTTTCTCTTCTTCCCAGCAGTCAAAAAGCTTCAGCGCTTTTTGGGCCTTTTCCTGTGCAGTATCATCATCATGAGCAATGGATACTGCCAGGCAGACCTGCTTGGACTGCTCCAGCACATAGCGGCAGGTCACCCAGCCGGGATCCTTTTCCTCCCGGGATACCGCCGTCTTATAGCCCTTATCCGCCATCACATCTCCCACCGCATGGGAATCCTCTGCCTGAACCACGTCATAGGGAGGCTCCCCGTAAAAGGCTGCCGCCAGCCGGTAATTTTCAAAGGCTCCCGTGATCTGATTATATTTATCCACAAACAGCTTTCCCGTTTCATTTTCAAAGCCAAGAGATATCAGCATATGATAACGGATTCCCCATTCCAGAGGTTCCTTTATATTTGTCATCCGCAGCAGTACCGTCCAGTCATCCGCCTTCAGATACTCAATCTCAAATTCCGCATGGGCATGCACCGCCCGAAGCCTTACATAACGTCCGGATACTTCATGCTCATACAGACGCATATGTTCGTCAAACGGAAACTGACTGTAAGAGGACGATGCCTCCGAAAATGCACCGGGGACAATGGAAAAGCCCGTTATAATATGCTCCATTCTGGAGCAGGAAACCGGATGCCACGTATTCCAATAC
>JALERW010000155.1 GCA_022763925.1 Lachnospiraceae bacterium | reverse complement strand
AGAAAAGAAGAAAGCACAGGAGGCGAAGGCTGCCGCAGCTTCGGGGAACAGCGGATCAGCCTCCGGAAGTGCCGGGAATACCAATAATGGCGCGGTGACCAATGTGCAGGCCAGTGAACTGGATATGCTTGCTGCTATCATCTATTGTGAAGCCGGTTCCGAGAGTTATGAAGGCCAGCTGGCAGTTGGGGCGGTGGTTATGAACCGTGTGCGCAGCGGCTCCTTCCCTAATAATATCATGGGTGTGATTTATCAGAGCGGCCAGTTCAGTCCGGTGGCCAGCGGACGCTTCATCATTGCTTTGTCCCAGGGAAGTGCCACGGCCTCCTGCCGTCAGGCTGCTCAGGCTGCGGTGGGCGGGAACTCCAATGTGGGAGGCTGCCTGTATTTCCGAAGAAATACCGGAACGATTGATGGAATAGTGATTGGAAATCACGTGTTTTACTAAGAGGCAGCCTGATTTAACGATTCCTTGACATCAGGATGCATGGTTTTTACGGAAATTTTATTCGGACTTACATATAGTAAACCAAAGGAAATAAGGAAAGGAATGTTCTATGGACAGGACAGACGAATTCCGGAAGAATGGTTTGCTGGATGGAGAGATAATATTGTGGGAGGGAAAAAGCAGGCCCTTCCGAATCCTTTCGGGCTCCTATGCCGGGAGAATTCCGTTGATATGGATTGTCAGCGGACTTTTCCTGGGTGTATTCGGGGCCCTTTATCTTCCCTTTGCGTTTCGGACACAGTCCGGGCCGATGCAGGTGATCTTCGCATGCGCGACGGTTGGGATTGTACCTGTAAGCTGCTGCGTATACAGTATAAAGGATCCCTGGGATATCAGGAAAAATATAAGCTATGTTCTGACCAATTACAGGGCTGTAACAATACACCGCAGGGGAGAGTATTCGCTTTGGCTGAATCCGGATACACCCTTAAGGACTGAGCAGTGGGAGGACGGCGCCGGTATTCTTTATCTGGGGGATGCCTGCCGGATCTCTCCCCTGGAGAGCAGGCAGAAAACGGTGATGGGCATACGGGAGGATGAGTCGGATCAAAGAAAAGTGACGGGCTTGGTATTTTACGGGATCGATGATCCGAAGAAGGTCGGGCAGAAGATATGCTCTTCGGGCACTTGCGGCGAAAAGTCAAATATACTATAATAATAGCAAGAAAGCAGCAGCGGCGAAGGGAGACGATGGTATGGAAAAGCAGTTATTCAGCAATACAAATATTCTGACATGGCTTCAGTATTACGCGGAGAATACCCAGGTGGATCTGGAAAAGGTGAAGATTCTGGATATTACCCGAAGAAATAAGAATCTGATTCCGACGGTGGAGTCCAATGACGCGGTGCTTGTATTTACAGAAGCCGGAGATCAGGATATTTTTTACCGGATGTGGGATGTGGGTCTCGGGGAGTGTGAAGTATGGTACAATGTCGGTTCGGAGCCGTTGGGACCGATTCTTCACAACAAGCTGAAGGATATGATCGACCGGGGAATTAATGCATCCGCGGCCATGCTGGTTCTGAATCCCAATGCCCGCAGCACGTATAAGATCGGTATGCGCAACAGCAGCTTTTCCAGAGGCTCTGTGCAGTATGTGGGAAGTGAGATCCGTGCCGTGATCCTGAACAAGATGCATATGTCTGTGGGAGATACCGTCTGTATCATCAGCGGGGAGAGCATCGCAGTGGAATCTGCGATTATCTCCGGCGAGGGAACGATCATCGCGGTGGAATACAATAAGAATGACCGAAGGACCATGGAGGAGAATATCCATCAGTTTGGCCTGAACAATATTACCATCATTGACCATGTGGACGATGAGACGATGAAGGAGCTTCCGGTGCCGAGCCTGACCATGCTGGTCGCTTCAGCCAGTATGGAGCAGGAGATCCAGTGTCTGCTCCGGATCAATCCGCATATGGAATTTGTGATTTATACACTGGATTTCCGCTGTGCGGCGTCGATTCCGGCAATGTTTGAACAGTATGGTATCGGTGAGACGGAAGTGATTCAGATCGGAGTGTCCAAGCTGACAGCCAAGAATACCTTCCAGACGGAGCCGGCACCCTGGATTATTTCCGGTAAGGCATAGGTGCAGATTCCGGCACATGACTTCCGGCAGCCGAAGGGTTATGAAAAATTAGGATTGACAGAAAAAATATTTTTGAGTATTATTAGTTTAATTCGATAAAATAAGGCTGTGATGGAGACAGTAAGATCCGACAGAACGTTTCAGAGAGCCGGGGAACGGTGGAAGCCCGGTACAAGTAAGTCTCATCTGAAGATCACTCCGGAGCTTCAGGCCGAAATATACCGGTACTTCGGATACAGTAGGTTCTGACGGCATTCCCCGTTACAGGAAGCGCATATGACTGTATGCAGTAACAGGTGGTATAACGATAGTGCAGGCTTTCGTCCTTTTACGGGCGGAGGCCTTTTTCATTGTACTGCGAAGGAATGGATGCCGGGCGATTGGCTCCATAATTT